>NZ_DASZKT010000258.1:0-120090 GCF_035552695.1 Actinospica sp. | reverse complement strand
GGGAACAGGCAGTCGCCCGTGAAGAGGTGGGGGTGGCCCTTGGGGTCGTCGTAGAGGAGCGCGATGGAGCCGGGGGTGTGGCCGACGAGGTGGATGGCGCGGAGGCGGGCGTCGCCGAAGGTGATCTCGTCGCCGTCGTCTACGAGGGTCTGGGTGGGGACGGGGATGCCGTCGGCGTCGAGGCGGCCGGCGAGGGTGTGGGCACCGGTGGCGGCGACGACCTCGGCGAGGGCCTGCCAGTGGTCGCCGTGCCGATGGGTCGTCACGACCTTGTCCAGCGAGCCGTTGACGAGGCGGATGAGGGTTTTGGGCTCGTTGGCGGCATCGATCAACAGTTGGTCGCCGCTGTACCGGCAGCGCAGCAGGTAGGCGTTGTTGTCGAACGGGCCGACGGCGACCTTCGTGATCACCAGTTCCGCGAGTTCGCGCACGTCGGGGGCGCCGCCTACGGTGACGTTTCCGTGGTAGTTCATCTTCCTGCCTTCTACTTCCAGGTGGGCGGCTGCGGCAGCGGGCCGTGCGGTTCCACATTCAGTCCATCTCCGTTGCTGCGGCCGATCAACCAGGCGACGAGGGCCGCCGACGGGCCGCGCACCTCCGGGACCTGCTCGTCGCCCGGGTCGGCGAGGATGCCGTAGACGCGGTCGTCGTCCCCGTCCTCGTCCTCGGAGAGCACCCGGAACGACGGGGACTCGGGCGTGAAGACCGGGTTGGCGAAGCGCGCGGCGATCATCGCGAGCTCCGGCTCGGTGAAGGACTCCGGCCAGTGCGCGGGGGAGTACGCCACCCGCAGGTCGACGTGGTGGATCAGGATCTCCTCGAGCCGCCACCAGGGCAGCCACGTCGCCTGCTGCTTCCCGCCGCGGCGCCCCTCGATCTCGTTGCGCCACTGCTCCGGGGTCAGCCGCGCGGCCTGCACGGCGAAGTGCTCACTGGTCTCGCGCACGTCCGCGAGCAGTTCGGCCGCGGTGCGTCCGGCGCCCTGCTCGATCTCGGCGTCGCGGGCCTCGGGGGACGCGTACATCGGGGTCTCCTCGCCGGTCGCCGCCCACGTCAGCAGCCTGACGACGGCCTCGGCGTTGCGCGCGAGGTGGGTCAGCACGTGGCCGCGGGTCCAGCCGGGCAGCAGCGAGGGCTCGCGCACGGCCGCGTCGTCGAACTGCTCGGCGGTGGCGATCAGCTGGGCTGTGGACTCGACGACCCGTGCGAGGGTCTCGGTCGGATCCGGCACGGGAATGCCGCTCGGGTCGGTTGCCATGCCTCTACTCTGGCGTACCCGGGGCCCGCGCCGCCACGCTCGGCACCCGGCTTCCGCCCCCGTGTTCTCGGACGGCGCATTTCTGTCGGTGGGCCCGCCTACGATGGTGCGAGGTGGTTTCTCCTCGGCCCGGCGCTGTCGCGGGGCGGGAAAACGCCGCTGGCCAGAGACCGAGATCACTCCAGGGAGCAGAGCGTGGCGGACAAGCTGATCGTCCGGGGGGCGCGAGAGCACAACCTCAAAGACGTCTCCCTCGACCTGCCGAGGGAAGCCCTGATCGTGTTCACCGGGCTTTCCGGCTCCGGCAAGTCCTCGCTCGCCTTCGACACGATCTTCGCCGAGGGCCAGCGGCGCTACGTCGAATCGCTCTCCGCCTACGCGCGGCAGTTCCTCGGCCAGATGGACAAGCCGGACGTGGACTTCATCGAGGGCCTGTCCCCGGCGGTGTCCATCGACCAGAAGTCGACCTCGAAGAACCCGCGCTCGACCGTGGGCACCATCACCGAGGTCTACGACTACCTGCGGCTGCTCTACGCCCGCGCGGGCAGGGCGCACTGCCCGGAGTGCAAGCGGATCATCTCCCGGCAGAGCCCGCAGCAGATCGTCGACCGCGTGCTCGAACTCGAGGAGGGCACCCGCTTCCAGGTGCTCGCCCCGGTGGTGCGCGAGCGCAAGGGCGAGTACGCAGAGCTGTTCAAGGAGCTGCAGGCCAAGGGGTACAGCCGGGCGCGGGTGGACGGCGTGGTGATCCAGCTGGCCGAGCCGCCGACGCTGAAGAAGCAGGAGAAGCACACCGTCGAGGTGGTCATCGACCGGCTCGCGGTCAAGGCGTCGGCCAAGCGGCGGCTGAACGACTCGATCGAGACCGCGCTGCGGCTGGCCGGCGGCATGATCACGCTCGATTTCGTGGACCTGGCGGAGGACGACCCGCAGCGCGAGCGGATGTACTCCGAGCACCTCTACTGCCCGTATGACGAGCTGTCCTTCGAGGAGCTCGAGCCGCGCTCGTTCTCCTTCAACTCGCCCTTCGGCGCCTGCCCGGAGTGCACCGGCCTCGGCATCCGGATGGAGGTGGACGAGGAGCTCGTCATCCCGGACCCGGAGCTGACGCTGAACGACGGCGCCCTCGCGCCCTGGTCCGGCTCCGGCCAGGCCAACGACTACTTCGGCCACCTGCTCGAAGGCCTCGGCGCGGAGCTGGGCTTCGACATGGACACGCCGTTCAAGAAGCTCCCGGCCAAGGCCCGCAAGGCGATCCTGCAGGGCCACAACCACAAGGTGACGGTCAGTTACACCAACCGCTTCGGCCGCACCCGCAGCTACTCCACCGGCTTCGAGGGCGTCATCCCGTGGATCGAGCGGCGGCACGCGGAGGCCGAGTCGGACAGCTCCCGCGAGCGGCATGCCGGCTACATGCGCGAGGCGCCCTGCCCGGCCTGCCACGGCACCCGGCTCAAGCCGCTGGTGCTCGCCGCGACCCTCGGCGGGCGCACCAGGGGCGAGTACACCGAGGGCGGCAGGTCCATCGCCGAGGTCGCCGCGATGCCGGTCGGCGAGTGCGCGGAGTTCCTGCGCAACCTCAAGCTCGGCAAGCGCGAGGCGCAGATCGCCGCGCGGGTGCTCAAGGAGGTCAACGAGCGGCTGCAGTTCCTGGTCGACGTCGGCCTGGACTACCTCTCGCTGGACCGCGCGTCGGCCACCCTCGCCGGCGGCGAGGCGCAGCGCATCCGGCTGGCCACGCAGATCGGCTCCGGCCTGGTCGGCGTGCTCTACGTGCTCGACGAGCCCTCGATCGGGCTGCACCAGCGGGACAACCACCGGCTCATCGAGACCCTCATCCGGCTGCGCGACCTCGGCAACACCCTGATCGTGGTCGAGCACGACGAGGACACCATCAAGATCGCCGACTGGGTGGTGGACATCGGCCCGGGCGCTGGGGAGAACGGCGGCCACGTGGTGGTCTCGGGGCCGGTCTCCGACCTGCTGGAGTCCAAGGACTCGCTGACCGGCGCGTACCTGTCCGGGCGGATGCGCATCGACGTGCCGGCCCAGCGCCGCCCGATCGACCGCGACCGGGTGCTGACGGTGCACGGCGCGCGCGAGCACAACCTCAGGGACGTGGACGTCACCTTCCCGCTGGGCTGCTTCGTCGCGGTCACCGGCGTCTCCGGATCCGGCAAGTCCACCCTGGTCAACGACATCCTCTACACGCACCTGGCGCGCGAGCTGAACGGCGCGCGGAAGGTCCCCGGCCGGCACACCCGGGTGGACGGCGTCGAGCACCTGGACAAGGTGGTGCACGTGGACCAGTCGCCGATCGGCCGCACCCCGCGGTCCAACCCGGCGACCTACACCGGCGTGTTCGACCACGTCCGGCGGCTGTTCGCGGAGACCACCGAGGCGAAGGTGCGCGGCTACCTGCCGGGCCGCTTCTCCTTCAACGTCAAGGGCGGTCGCTGCGAGAACTGCCAGGGCGACGGCACCATCAAGATCGAGATGAACTTCCTGCCGGACGTCTACGTGCCCTGCGAGGTCTGCCTCGGCAAGCGGTACAACGAGCAGACCCTCGAGGTGCACTACAAGGGCAAGACCATCTCGGACGTGCTGGACATGCCGGTCTCCGAGGCGGTGGAGTTCTTCGAGGCCATCCCCGGCATCGCCAGGCACCTGCGCACCCTGAACGACGTCGGCCTCGGCTACGTCCGGCTCGGGCAGAGCGCGACCACCCTCTCGGGCGGCGAGGCGCAGCGGGTGAAGCTGGCCTCGGAGCTGCAGCGCCGCTCCACCGGCCGGACCGTGTACGTGCTCGACGAGCCGACCACCGGCCTGCACTTCGAGGACATCCGCAAGCTGCTCGGCGTGCTCGGCCGGCTGGTGGACGCGGGCAACTCGGTGATCGTGATCGAGCACAACCTCGACGTGATCAAGACCGCGGACTGGATCGTGGACATGGGCCCGGAGGGCGGTCGCGGCGGCGGCATGGTCGTCGCCGAGGGCACCCCGGAGCGGATCGCGGCGCACCCGAGTTCCTACACCGGCAAATTCCTCAAGGAGTTGCTCGGCTGATCAACCGTCACACTCCGTGAGATGAGAGCGCTCAGCAAATTCTTAAGCGGTGCGCTTGAACCGCTCGGCGGCGCGGTCCGTGAGATGGCCGTGAAGGGCATGAATCGTACCCGGCCCTGGTCCCACCCTCGGTATATCCGCCGGGTACGCTGACGCACAGCCGAGATTCAAGGAGCGCTAACGAGATGGCCGAACAGTCCCAGCCCACCTCAGCAGACCGCCGCACCGTGCTGCGCGCCACGGCGCTCGGCGTGGCCGTAGCCGGTGTGGGCGTCACCGCTGCGGCCTGCAGCAGTTCCAACAGCCAGCCCCAGGGCTCCGCCGCCCAGACCGCTTCCGTCGCGGGCGCGACGGGCGCCGCGGGTGGCGGCACGGCGACCGTCGCCGCCTCCAAGGTGCCGGTCGACAGCGGCTTCATCGATCAGACGAACCGGGTGGTCGTGACCCAGCCGAGCTCCGGCGAGTTCAAGGCGTTCACTGCGGTCTGCACCCACGCGCAGTGCACCGTGTCCACAATTTCGAACAACGTCATCCAGTGCCCGTGCCACGGCTCGCAGTACAGCGCCAAGGACGGCTCGGTCATCCAGGGCCCGGCCCCCTCGCCGCTCACCTCGAAGACCGTCTCCGTCTCCGGCTCCACCATCACTTACGAGACCTGATCCGACCGCCCGGGCCGGGATTCGCCCCTCGGCCCGGGACGGCCGGCTGGCTGTCGGTGCGACGCCGTAGGCTGACACCGTGAGCGATCCGACCACCTACCGCCCGGCTCCCGGCTCCATTCCGACCCAGCCGGGGGTCTACAAGTTCCGCGATCAGTACGGCCGGGTCGTCTACGTCGGCAAGGCCAACAACCTCCGGGCCCGCCTGGCGAACTACTTCCAGCCGCTCACGTCGCTGCACCCGCGCACGCAGTCCATGGTGACCACCGCGACCTCCGTCGAGTGGACGGTCGTCGTGAACGAGGTCGAGGCGCTCGCGCTCGAGTACTCCTGGATCAAGGAGTTCGATCCGCGGTTCAACGTCAAATACCGGGACGACAAGTCCTACCCGAGCCTCGCGGTGACCCTGAACGAGGAGTTCCCGCGGGTCCAGGTGATGCGCGGGCCCAAGAAGAAGGGCGTGCGCTACTTCGGCCCGTACGCGCACGCCTGGGCGATCCGGGAGACGGTGGACGCCCTGCTGCGCGTCTTCCCGATGCGCAGCTGCTCGCAGGGGGTGTTCCGCGGCGCGAAGCTGACCGGGCGCCCCTGTCTGCTCGGCTACATCGACAAGTGCTCAGCTCCCTGCGTCGGCCGGGTCAGCCCCGAGGAGCACCGGAAGATCGCCGAGGACTTCTGCACCTTCATGTCCGGGCAGACCGCCGGGTTCACCCGCGGGCTCGAGCAGGAGATGAAGCAGGCGGCCGCGGACCTGGAGTTCGAGAAGGCGGCCCGGCTGCGGGACGACCTCGGCGCGCTGCAGCGGGCCATGGAGCGCAACGCGATCGTCCTCGGCGACGGCACCGACGCGGACGTCGTCGGCATCTGCGAGGACGAGCTCGAGGCCGCGGTGCAGATCTTCCACGTGCGCGGCGGGCGGGTGCGCGGCCAGCGCGGCTGGGTCGTCGAGAAGGTCGAGGACATCGACACCGGCGGCCTGGTCGGCCAGTTCCTGCAGCAGCTCTACGGAGACCAGGAGCCCGAGGCGGTGCCGAAGGAGATCCTGGTGCCCGCGCTGCCCGAGGACGCCGAGGCGGTGCAGGCCTGGCTGGCGACCCGGCGCGGGTACGGCGTCGAACTGCGGGTGCCGCAGCGCGGCGACAAGCGGACGCTGATGGAGACGGTGGAGCGCAACGCCAAGCAGGCGCTGGTGCTGCACAAGACCAAGCGGGCCTCGGATCTGACGACGCGTGGGCAGGCGCTGGAGGCCATCGCCGAGGCGCTCGGCATGGACCAGGCGCCGCTGCGCATCGAGTGCTATGACATCTCGCACACCCAGGGCGCCGAGGTCGTGGCGTCCATGGTCGTGTTCGAGGACGCGCTGCCGCGCAAGTCGGAGTACCGGCGCTTCACGATCAGGACGGTCGAGGGGCAGGACGACGTCCGGTCCATGCACGAGGTGATCAGCCGCCGGTTCAAGCGCTACCTCGCGGAGGCGGCGAAGGCCGGCGAGGCGCTGCTGCCTGAGGCGGAGATCGAGGCGGATGAGGAGGGCGTCGCGACGGTGGACAAGCCGCTCAGCCGCAGCGCCTACCCGCCGCAGCTGGTGCTGGTGGACGGCGGGGCGCCGCAGGTGGCAGCTGCGGCGCGGGCGCTGGAGGAACTCGGCATCGACGACGTCGCGGTCGCGGGGATCGCGAAGCGGATGGAGGAGATCTGGCAGCCCGGCGAGGAGGACCCGGTCATCCTGCCGCGCACCAGCGAGGCGCTCTACCTGCTCCAGCGCGTGCGCGACGAGGCGCACCGCTTTGCCATCACCTTCCACCGGCAGCGCCGCTCCAAGGCGATGACCGCGGGCGGGCTGCTCGACGGCATCCCGGGGCTCGGCGAGGTGCGGCGCAAGGCGCTGCTCAAGCACTTCGGCTCGGTCAAGGGCGTGCGCGCCGCGAGCGTCGAGGAGCTCGCGGCGGTACCGGGGTTCGGGCGGGCCACCGCGGAGGCGCTGCATGAGGCGATCGCGCAGCGCTCCCGATCTTCCACCCGTCCGGCTGCCGTCAACACCGCGACCGGTGAGCTTCTGGAAGATAGCGGAAACTGAATCGAAAGGGACATAGACTCGACGTGATCGCAGGCCGGACGCGACCGGCCCGCGGTCGGGAGCGGCACGCAAGGGAAGAAGCGGTCTAGGGGGAAAGGCGGTCCATCATGAACGACGAGGTCGAGGAGACACCCGAGCCGCCCGAGCTCGTGGTGATCTCGGGCATGTCCGGCGCCGGCCGGTCCACGGCGGCCAAGGTCCTGGAGGACCTCGGCTGGTTCGTGGTCGACAACCTGCCGCCCAGCCTGATCGCCACGATGGTGGACCTCGCCGCGCGCACCCAGGGCTCGGTGCCGCGGATCGCCGTCGTGGTGGACGTGCGCGGGCGGTCCTTCTTCGAGCACCTGCACGAGGCGCTCTCGCACATAGAGGCCACCGGGCTGCGGCACCGCATCGTCTTCCTCGAGTCGGCCGACGACGTGCTGGTGCGCCGCTTCGAGAACGTGCGCAGGCCGCACCCGCTGCAGGGCGAGGGCCGGATCACCGACGGCATCGCGCGCGAGCGCGACCTGCTGCGCGAGCTGCGCGGCGAGGCGGACCTGGTGATCGACACCTCGAGCCGGAACGTGCACGAGCTGCGCGCCGCGCTGGAGGCCGCGTTCGGCCGGGACGGCGGCGAGAGCGGGCTGCGCGCGACCGTCATGTCCTTCGGCTTCAAGTACGGACTGCCGGTGGACGCAGACCTCGTACTCGACGTACGCTTTCTGCCCAACCCGCACTGGATTCCGGAACTGCGCCCGCGCACCGGCCTCGACCCGGAGGTCAGCGCATACGTGCTGGCCCAGCCCGGAGCCAAGGAGGTGCTTGAGTCCTACGGCGAGACCCTGCGGATCATCACCAACGGGTATCGCAAGGAGGGCAAGCGCTACGTCACCCTCGCGGTAGGGTGCACCGGCGGGAAGCACCGCAGCGTCGCGATGGCCGAGCAGTTCGCGGCGCGTCTCAGCAGCGACGGCGTGGACACGACCGTGGTCCACCGGGACGTAGGGCGTGAGTGAGCGAACAGCGAGACGGTAAGGCCCCGCTGCGGGGCGAGGGCGCGGTACGGGTGGTGGCCTTCGGCGGCGGGCACGGGATGCACGCCTGCCTCTCGGCGCTGCGCACCCTCACCGACCAACTCACCGCGATCGTCACCGTGGCGGACGACGGCGGCTCCAGCGGCCGGATCCGGCAGGAGCTCGGCGGACTGCCGCCCGGTGACCTGCGGATGGCGCTCGCGGCGCTGTGCGGGGACGACGAGTGGGGCCGGACCTGGGCCAAGGCGCTGCAGCACCGCTTCGGCGGCTCCGGCAACCTGTCCGGGCACGCCCTCGGGAACCTGCTGATCACCGCGCTGTGGGAGGAGCTCGGCGAGCCGGTCGCGGCACTGGACTGGGTCGGCCGGCTGCTGGGGGCGCGCGGCCGGGTGCTGCCGATGGCCGCCGTGCCGCTGGAGATCGAGGCCCAGGTGCGCGGCGTGGACCCGGCGCACCCGCTGCGGGTGAGCACGGTGCGCGGGCAGCATTCGCTGGCCAAGACGCCGGGCGAGGTGCTCAGCGTCCGGCTGCTGCCGCAGGATCCGCCCGCCGTGCCGGACGCGGTCGCGGCGATCGACGAGGCGGACTGGGCGGTGCTCGGCCCCGGAAGCTGGTTCACCAGCGTGCTGCCGCACCTGATGGTGCCGGAGCTGGCCCGGGCGCTGCTGCGCACCCAGGCCAAGCGGATGCTGGTGCTCAACCTCGTGCCGCAGATCGGCGAGACCGACGGGTTCACCCCGGCCGACCACGTCGAGGTGCTCGCGGCGCACGCGCCCGACCTGCGACTCGACGCGATCCTGGTGGACCCGTCCTCGCTGCGCGGGGCGCACGAGGAGCGCAAGCTCAAGGAGGTCGCGGCCTCCCTCGGCGCCGAGGTGCACACGGCCGCCGTGACGGCGAACGGACCGGAGCAGCCCGAATCGGTGCGGCACGACCCGGTACGGCTCGCCGCGGCGATCTCCGAGATCGTCGCCGGCGCGCGCACCGGTGCGGCCATCTGAGCGAGCGTGTTGCGCTGCGACAATCCGGCTAATGATCCGTTCGAGGGTCATCCCTGCCGGTGATCCGCCAGCGTAACGGGGGCCACGGGCGGTCACCGCCGGTTAACCTGGGTGGCAGCCCATCCCCCGTGCCGCACCGATAGGAGGCCGCGTAGCCATGGCGATGACCGCGGCGGTCAAAGACGAGCTGAGCCGGCTCACAGTGGTCAAGCCCTGCTGCCGGAAGGCGGAGACGGCGACCCTGCTGCGCCTGGCCGGTTCGATCCACCTGGTGCAGGGACGGATCGTGATCGAGGCCGAGCTGGACGCGGCCGCGGCGGCGCGCCGACTGCGCAAGAACATCGCCGAGGTCTACGGACACTCCTCGGAACTCGGCGTCATCGCGCCCGGCGGCCTGCGCCGGGGCAGCCGCTACCTGGTGCGGGTGGTGCGCGACGGCGAGGCGCTGGCCCGGCAGACCGGCCTGCTGGACGGCCGCGGGCACCCGGTGCGCGGGCTGCCGCCGCAGGTGGTCGCCGGATCCGTGTGCGACTCCGAGTCCGCGTGGCGCGGCGCGTTCCTGGCGCACGGCTCGCTGACCGAGCCGGGGCGCTCCAGCGCGCTGGAGATCACCTGCCCCGGGCAGGAGGCGGCGCTCGCCCTGGTCGGCGCGGCCCGCCGGCTCGGCGTGTCCGCGAAGAACCGCGAGGTGCGCGGCGTGGAGCGGGTCGTGGTTCGGGACGGCGACGCGATCGGCGCGCTGCTCACCCGGCTCGGCGCGCACGACTCCGTGCTCGCCTGGGAGGAGCGCCGGATGCGCCGCGAGGTGCGCGCCACGGCGAACCGGCTCGCCAACTTCGACGACGCCAACCTGCGCCGCTCCGCGCGGGCCGCGGTGGCCGCCGGCGCACGGGTCGGCCGGGCCCTGGAGATCCTCGGCGAGAACGCTCCCGAGCACCTGGCGCTCGCCGGACGGCTGCGGCTCGAGCACCGGCAGGCCTCGCTCGAGGAACTGGGCGCGCTGGCCGATCCGCCGCTCACCAAGGACGCGGTCGCCGGCCGGATCCGCCGGCTGCTCGCCCTCGCCGACCGCCGCGCGGCCGACCTGGGCATGCCCGGCACCGAGGCCTGCCTGACGCCCGAGCTGTTCGCGGCCGCCGGCGTGGCCGATGGCTGAACCGGCGTCGCGCTGAGGGTGTTGCGGCGTCGGACACGGCGCCGCAACGGAACGGAAACCGGCTTGCTACCGGCGGGTAATACCACATGCCGGGCCGGGTGGATTCGCCGCTCGGGCTGCCTGTAGGTTGAGTCTGCATTGTGTAGTCGGAAATCTTTATCGGATTCATGTGCACCACAGCGTTGGCGACGAGGCCCTCGTGAGGTGCTCGAGCGAGGAGACCTTCGTGACCGTTCGCGTTGGCATCAACGGCTTCGGCCGCATCGGGCGCAACTTCTTCCGGGCCACTGCGGCCTCGGGAGCCGACATCGAGATCGTCGGCATCAACGACCTCGCCAGCCCGAAGATCCTGGCCCACTTCCTCAAGTACGACTCCGTCCTGGGCCGTTTCCCGGGCTCCGTCGAGGCGACCGAGGACTCCCTGATCATCAACGGCAAGGCCATCAAGGTCATCGCC
The DNA here is from genome assembly GCF_035552695.1 of Actinospica sp. Classification (NCBI taxonomy): domain Bacteria; kingdom Bacillati; phylum Actinomycetota; class Actinomycetes; order Catenulisporales; family Actinospicaceae; genus Actinospica; species Actinospica sp. The sequence goes on along the minus strand of NZ_DASZKT010000258.1, from coordinate 109,400 downwards.
GAGCGCGACCCGGCGGCGCTGCCGTGGAAGGAGCTGGCGGTCGACGTCGTCGTCGAGTCCACCGGCCTGTTCACCAACGCCGATGACGCCGCCAAGCACCTCGAGGCGGGCGCGAAGAAGGTCATCGTCTCCGCGCCGGCCACCGGCGACGCCAAGACCATCGTCATGGGCGTGAACGAGAACGAGTACGACGCGGCCGCGCACCACGTCCTGTCGAACGCCTCCTGCACCACCAACTGCCTCGCCCCGCTGGTCAAGGTGCTGCTCGACGAGTTCGGCATCGAAAAGGGCCTGATGACCACGGTCCACGCCTACACCACCGAGCAGCAGCTGCAGGACCAGATCGCGCTGACCCGCAAGGGCACCATCGACCTGCGCCGCGCCCGGGCCGCCAACCTCTCGGTGATCCCGGCCTCCACCGGCGCCGCCCGCGCCATCGCGCTGGTCATCCCCGAGGTCAAGGGCAAGCTGGACGGCTTCGCCCTGCGCGTGCCGGTGCCCACCGGCTCGATCACCGACCTGACCGTGAACCTCTCCCGCGAGGTCACCAAGGACGAGGTCAACGCCGCGTTCAAGAAGGCCGCGTCGGAGGGCAGCCTCAAGGGCTTCCTGAAGTACAACGAGGACGAGATCGTCTCCTCGGACATCGTGACCGACCCGTCCTCCTGCATCTTCGACTCCACCCTGACCATCGCCCAGGGCAACCAGGTCAAGGTCGTCGGCTGGTACGACAACGAGTGGGGCTACTCCAACCGCCTCATCGACCTCATCACGCACGTCGGCGCCGGTCTCTGAACCGCCGCCCAAGCGGATGCACTGCGGGCCCGCACGACCTCGAAGGGTCGTGCGGGCCTTCGTCGGATTCAGCACTCTTCCTCACCCGAAGGCTTGGAAATGAAGACCATTGACGACCTCGATGTCGCCGGCAAGCGCGTGCTGGTGCGCGCCGACCTGAACGTCCCGCTCGACGGCACCCGGATCACCGACGACGGCCGGATCCGCGCCTCCGTGCCCACCCTCAAGGCGCTGCTCGAGCGCGGCGCCAAGGTGATCGTGACCGCGCACCTCGGCCGGCCCAAGGGCGCGGACCCGGAGGCCGATGCGAAGTACTCGCTCGCGCCGATCGCGGTGCGCCTCGGCGAACTGCTCGACAAGCCGGTCGCCTTCGCCACCGACACCGTCGGCGAGTCGGCTCAGGCCGCCGTCGCCGCGCTGAAGGACGGCGAGATCGCGCTGCTGGAGAACGTCCGGTTCAACCCGGCCGAGACGAGCAAGGACGCCGTCGAGCGCGGCAGGTTCGCCGACGAGCTCGCGAAGCTGGCCGACCTGTTCGTCTCGGACGGCTTCGGCGCCGTGCACCGCAGGCACGCCTCGGTCTACGACATCGCCGAGGACCTGCCGAGCGCCGCGGGCTACCTGATCTCCGCCGAGCTCGACGTGCTCAAGAAGCTCACCGAGGACGTCGAGCGGCCCTACGTGGTCGTGCTCGGCGGCTCGAAGGTCTCCGACAAGCTCGGCGTCATCGACAACCTGCTGGACAAGGCCGACCGGATCCTGATCGGCGGCGGCATGGTCTTCACCTTCCTCAAGGCGCAGGGCCACGAGGTCGGCAAGTCGCTGCTGGAGGCCGACCAGCTCGAGACCGTGCTCGGCTACCTGGAGCGGGCCAAGGACGCCGGCGTGGAGATCGTACTGCCGGTGGACATCGTCGCCGCGACCGCCTTCGCCGCGGACGCCGAGCACGCGGTGGTGGCCGCCGACGCGATCCCGGCGGACCGGCTCGGCCTGGACATCGGCCCGGAGTCCGGCAAGCTCTTCGCGGCCAAGCTGGCCGACGCGCGCACCGTGTTCTGGAACGGCCCGATGGGAGTTTTCGAGATGGAGGCCTTCGCCGCCGGCACCCGGGCCGTGGCCCAGGGCCTGATCGACTCCAAGGCCTTCACCGTGGTCGGCGGCGGGGACTCGGCCGCGGCCGTGCGCGCGCTCGGCTTCGACGAGGCCGCGTTCGGCCACATCTCCACCGGCGGCGGCGCGTCGCTGGAGTACCTCGAGGGCAAGGATCTGCCCGGCATCTCCGTTCTGGAAGGCTGAATCACGTGAGCACGACGCGTACTCCGCTGGATTGCAGCCGGGGAACTGGTGCTTGGAAAGGAATTCATGTCTAACGGCCGCACCCCGCTCATGGCGGGCAACTGGAAGATGAACCTCAACCACTTCGAGGCCATCGCCCACGTTCAGAAGATCGCCTACGCCCTCAACGACAAGGACCACGCGGCGGTGGAGGTGGCGGTACTCGCGCCGTTCACCGACCTGCGCTCGATCCAGACCCTCGTCGACGGCGACAAGTTCAAGATCAAGTACGGCGCGCAGGACGTGTCCACGCACGAGTCCGGCGCGTACACCGGCGAGATCTCGGCCGCCATGCTCGCCAAGCTGAAGTGCGCCTACGTGGCCGTCGGGCACTCCGAGCGGCGCGAGTACCACGGCGAGACCGATGCCATGGTCGCGGCGAAGGCGGCGATCGCGCTCAAGCACGAGATCAGCCCGATCGTCTGCATCGGCGAGAAGCTCGAGGTCCGGCACGCTCAGAACCACGTCGAGCACGTGCTGGAGCAGGTCGGCGGCTCGCTCGCGGGGCTGACCGGCGAGCAGGTGCGCAAGTCCGTGCTGGCCTACGAGCCGGTCTGGGCGATCGGCACCGGCGAGGTCGCCACCCCGGCCGACGCGCAGGAGGTCATCGGCGCGATCCGCACCCGGCTCGGCTCGCTCTACGACGCCGAGACGGCCGCGGCCACCCGCATCCTGTACGGCGGCTCGGTGAAGGGCTCCAACGCGGCCGGGATCATGGCCGAGAAGGACGTGGACGGCGCGCTGATCGGCGGCGCCTCGCTGGACCCGGACGACTTCGTCCGGATCGTGCGCTACCGGGACACCGCGGTCGCCGGCTGACGCCGAGCCGGTGCTACTGGTCCCGCACCCGCTGGAGCAGGTAATCTGGGGCGGCTGCTGCACACGCGGCAGCCGCCATCCGTCCATCGAGAGAGAAGAACCCCGTGATCCTCGGCCTTGAGATCATCCTGGGTATCACCAGCCTGCTGCTGATCCTGTTCGTCCTCATGCACAAGGGCAAGGGCGGCGGCCTGTCCGACATGTTCGGCGGCGGTTTCACCTCGCAGCACGGCGGTTCCTCGGTGGTTGAGAAGAACCTGGACCGCATCACGATCGTCCTCTCGGTGATCTGGCTCGCCTGCATCATCGGCATCGGGATCGGCTACAAGTAGGACAGATCGGCTCAAATCCGTCGCGATGCAGGGCGGAACCAGGGGACGCGCACCCGCGTCTGACCTATCGCTCGTACACTGGTGCATCGCGCCTTTTGTACGGCGCGGGTGGAGCACTACGCGGTCTGCGGCAGGGAGACGGATAAAAGTGGCTAGTGGCAACGCGATTCGCGGCAGCCGGGTCGGCGCCGGTCCGATGGGCGAGGCCGAGCGGGGCGACACCGCGCCGCGCGTCTGGATCACCTTCTACTGCTGCAACGGGCACGAGACGCGGCCGAGTTTCGCCAGCGACGCGGCGATCCCGGAGACCTGGGACTGCCCGCGCTGCGGTTTCCCGGCCGGTCCGGACCGGGACAATCCGCCGGCCCCCCCGCGCACCGAGCCGTACAAGACGCACCTGGCGTACGTGCGCGAGCGGCGCAGCAACGAGGACGGCGAGGCGATCCTGGCCGAGGCGCTCGCCAAGCTGCGCGGCGAGATCTGACCCGCGCGGGCCCTGGGCCTCGGCTCCGTCCGGGGCTGATCGCTAAGATCGGCCCATGACGGACTGGGATGAGACGACGCGCAGATTCGAGATCTTCATCGATCGCGAGGTGCGGCAAAGCTCCCCGCTCTACACCGCGCTGTGCCAGTACGTCTCCGACGACCTCGCCGCCGGCGGGTACTTCGTCGAGGTGCTGGGGCGGGCACCGCTCCGGCAGCGGATTCCGAACCTGTTCTTCGCGGCCGTGCACCGCGTGCTCTTCGACCACCCGGACGAGCCGCTGGCGGAGTACTACCCCTCGCTCGGCGGCACCAGGCTGCCTGACGAGAATCTGACGAAGGCCTTCGTCGAGTTCGTCACCGCTCATCGCGCGGAGATCGATCCGCTGCTGGCGACGGGGGAGACGCAGACGAACGAGGTGCTGCGCGGCGCGCAGCTGCTGCCCGCGTTCGGCTGGGTGCAGGCCACGACGCGTCGTCCGCTGGGGCTGATCGAGATCGGTCCCAGCGCGGGCCTGCTGTTGCACACCGATCGCTATGACTACCGCTACGAGTTCTCCGACGGCACGGTCCTCGAGGGCGGGGAGGCCTCGGCGGAGGGCGTGCCGCCGCTGCATTGCCCGATCCACGGCGCGTGCACGCCGGAACAGCTCGCCCCCTTCGTCACCAAGCCGCTCCGCGTCTCCTCGCGTGTCGGTCTTGATCTGAATCCGTTGAGCCCGACCGACCCCGACGCCTGTGCGTGGCTGCGTGCGCTGGTCTGGCCCGAGCATCACGAGCGCCGTGCGCGGCTGGAGGCGGCCCTGGAGCACGCGGCGCGCCGGCCGGTGAAGCTGCGCAGGGGCGACGCCGTGCGCATTCTCGCCGACGCGGTGGATTCGGTGGCGGACAACGCGATCCCGTGCGTCTTCGTGTCGAACAGCCTGCCGCACTGGAGCGTCGAGGGCCGCGAGGAACTCGTGCGGCTGGTGCGCGAACTCGGCGCGCGACGCGACCTGGTGCTGATCCTCAAGGAGGCCTACCGGATCGGGCTCGGCCTGTTCAGCGGCAAGCCCGATCCCGGTGCGCCCGAAGGCAGGGACGTGCACGAGGTGCTGGGCGCGGTCGTCTACCTCGGCGGCCGGGAGCGGCTGTTCCGCCTCGGCTCGGCCGGGATGCACGGCATGTGGCTCGACTGGGCGCCGCGGCCGCTCGCCTGAGAACTCACTCGGCGGGTCACTCGGCGATCTCCGCGGCAGGCGTTTCGCGCATCGTCCAGCGGTGCTCCACCTTGCCGATGCGCCACACCAGCAGCGCCGCGATCCACGTCACGGCGAACAGTCCGGCGATGATGAACCCGGCCCTGTTGATGTCGAAGTTCGCCATGAAGTCCCAGAAGCCGCCGCTCAGGTGCAGTTCGCTGGTCAGCACGCCGAGCACCTCGACCGTGCCGATGATGAACGCCGCCGCGATCGAGAGACCGGTGATCACCAGGTTGTAGTAGACCTTGCGGACCGGCCTCGCGAAGGCCCAGCCGTATGCGAAGTTCATGAAGCACCCGTCGAGCGTGTCGAACAGCGTCATGCCGCCGGAGAACAGCAGCGGAAGCGCGAGCACGGCGTAAAAAGGCAGGCCGCTGGTCGCCGCGTACGCGGTGGCCGCGAGCAGCACGACCTCCGTCGCGGTGTCGAATCCGATGCCGAAGACGCAGCCCACGAAGTAGAGCTGCCAGGGCTTGGTGATCGACCTCATGAAGCGGCCGAAGAAGCGCCACATCAGGCCACGTGCCTGAAGCTGGCGTTCGAGTTCTTCCTCGTTCAGCTCGCCGCGGCGCAATCCCTTGAACACCTTGGCGATCCCGACCAGCACGATCAGATTCAGCGCGGCGATCAGGTAGAGGAAGCTCGCCGAGGTCAGCGTGCCGAGCATGCCGCCGAGCGTCTCATAGGTCGAATCCGGATTCACCACGGCGCCGAAGACGGCCCGCGCGGCGAACGAGATGCCGACGCCGACCGCCATCACGATGCTGGAATGCCCGAGGGCGAAGAAGAACCCCGTCGTCAGCGGGCGCCGGCCGTCGGCCATGAACTTGCGGGTGGTGTTGTCGATCGCTGAGATGTGGTCGGCGTCGAAGGCGTGCCGGGCGCCGAGCGTCCAGGCGGTCACGGCCACGCCGAGGCCCACGCCGAGTTTCGCGTAGGCGAAGTGATGCGGCATCACCGTGAAAATGTAGATGCCCCAGCCGAAGCCGTTGATCGCGAGCACGATCAGCGCTATCAGGCCGAGGCGAGCCCATTCCGAGGGGTTCAGGGCATGCAGGAACCCGCGCATACGGACCAATCCTTCCATCGAGGCTGGCGAACCGTTCGCGCGCCGAGAGGCGACCGGACTTCCCCTGAGCCTGAGCAGGACTCAGTCGGGGTAACCGTTGCGGGACAGTGCCGGACTCACACCGGCTTCGCTCTCCGCGCGCGGCCCCGGCAGGAGCCGGGGCAAGGGGTATCGTACTGCGTCATCGCAGGTCTGGTAATCGCAGACCCGGTTACTGCGGATGCGGGGCCTTGGCCACCATGATGACCGTGACCGTGGCGTTCTTCTCCGAGACCTTGTAGAGCACTCGGTAGTAGCCGAGCAGCAGCCGGCGAAGCCCGCCCCGGCCGAGGTTCGTGCTGTTGCCCGGCCGGGGGTTGTCGCCGAGTTCGTAGACGGCCGTCAGCACCAGCTGTGCCCCGAGCTTGTCCTCGCGGTACAGCAGACTGGCGGCGTCGATGGCGGCCGGCTTCCAGTCGATCCAGTAGGTCCTGCGCTGTTCCTCGTCGGTTTCCCTGTCCTTGTGACGTGGCACTTACTGGTCCTCGTCCAATCCCAGGAGCTTCCTTACCTGGTCGTGCGGCACGACGTCGTCGTCCTCCGCCAGGATCCGCTCGGCCAGCGCGATGTCGGCCTCGTCCTCGCGGCGCCGGAAGTACTCCAGCACCTCGTAGGGCACGATCGCCGCCACCGGCGTGCCGTGCTGCGTGATGGTGATGATCTCGCCGCCGTGGTGCGATTTGGCGACGAGATTGCCGAGGCGCGTACGCGCGTCGGTCAACGTTACTGTCTCTGCCATGTACAAAACGTACACTTTGCAGATTGTGTTGTAAAGAGCAGGGCCCCGCGGTCTTCGCGACCGCGAGGCCCTGCTCCCGTACTCGGGTTACTGCTGGAGCAGGCTCGCCGCGGCCTCGTCGACCAGCCACAGCGTCGCCTCGGTGCCATGCGCGCCCACGGCCGGCGTGTGCACCTGGTCCGCGCTGGACAGCGCCCGCGCCACGGCCTCGGCCTTCTCCGCTCCGGAGGCCACCACCCACACCTCGCGCGCCGCCTGGATCACCCGGAAGGTCAGCGAGATCCGGTTGGGCGGCGGCTTGGGAGAGTTGTGCACCGCGATCGCGGACGGCGCCACCTCGTGCGTGCCCGGGTGGTCCGGGAACAGCGAGGCGATGTGGCCGTCCGGACCCATGCCGAGCAGCAGCACGTCGAACGCCGGGGCGTCCGTGCCCGAGGACCCGGCGTACTTCGCCAGCTCCGCCGCGTACCGCTCGGCGGCCGCCTCCGCGTTCTCGCCGTCCGGGCCGTCGCTCGCGGCCATGGCGTGCACGAACCGCGGGTCGAGCGGCAGCGAGTCCAGCAGGGCGTCCCTGGCCTGGGTCTCGTTGCGCTCCTTGTCCCCGGAGGGCACGAAGCGCTCGTCGCCCCACCACAGGTGCACCCGGCCCCAGTCCACGGCCTCGCGCGCCGGCAGCTGCGCGAGCGCGGCCAGGGTGCCGATGCCGATCGTGCCGCCGGTCAGCACCAGGTGCGCGACCTCCCGCTCGGCCAGCACGTCGACCAGCCTGGTCGCTAGCCGCGCCGCCGCAGCCGAAGCCAGGACCGGCCCGTCCGGGTGGCGGATGACGCGGGCTCCGGCGCGCGTGGCAGTCAAGCCGACTCCCCGGTCTCGGTCTGGGCCTCGTCGACCGCGACCGGCGCGGGCTCGCCGAGCCTCCTGGCCTCCTTGGCCGCCTTCTCGACCGTCGGACCGGCCACCTTCAGCGGCTCGCTGAACGGCACGTTCACCTCGGCGAGCAGTCGCGCGTAGACGTCGTCCGAGTCGAGCCTGCGCAGCTCCTCGGCGATCAGCTCGGCGGTCTCCCGGCGCTTGAGCGCGACCGGGCGGTCCGGCTGGCCGGGGACGGACAGCGTGGCCAGCTCGCCGTCCGGGCGGCTGAGCCGGATCGGGCCGTCCTCGGTCATCAGCTCGACCGAGGTGATGCCCGGGCCCTCGTCCGCGGTCCGGGTGACCGGCACGCCGAGCCGCTGCCGCAGCCACACGGCCAGTACCCGCACCGAGGGGTTGCCCTCCTCGCCGGAGACGGCGACCGAGACGACCCGGTGCGGGAACTGGTCCAGCGCGGCGGCCAGCATCGAACGCCACGGGGTCAGCCGGGTCCAGGCCAGGTCGGTGTCGCCCGGCTGGTAGCCCGCGGCCCGCGCCACCAGCTTGGTCATCGGCTTGTAGTACTCGGCGGCGTCGGTGATCCGGCGCTGCGCGAAGGCGCCGAGCGGCTCCTTCGACGGCACGTCCGGGCCCTCGTCCGGCCACCAGGTGACCACCGGCACGTCCGGCAGCAGCAGCGGCAGCACGACGGAGTCGGCGTGCGTGGCCAGCTCGCCGTACAGCCGCAGCACCACGACCTCGCCGGGGCCGTTCTCGTCGCCGGTGCGCACCTCCGCGTCCAGCCGGGTCCGCGTGGTGTCCGGGCGGCCGATGGCGATGATGATCCGCGCCGGGTGCTCCCGGGCGGCCCGGCTCGCGGCCTTCATCGCGTCGTAGTGGTGCCGCTCCTCGGTGGAGACCACCAGCGTCAGCACGGCGCCCGTCGTCGGGGTGCCGCTCTTGTGCCGGGCCGCCACCAGCGTCGAGGCGATCTTGCCCGACGTCGTGTCCGTCAAGTCGATGATCACGGCCGCCTCCAGGTACGGTCGTCGCGCGCGAGCATCTCGTCGGCCTCGGCCGGACCCCAGGTGCCCGCGGCGTACTGGGCGGGCTTGTCGGTCTGCGCCCAGTGCTCCTCGATCGGGTCGAGGATCTCCCAGCCGATCTCGACCTCCTCCTTGCGCGGGAACAGCGGCGCGTCGCCGAGCAGCACGTCCAGGATGAGCCGCTCGTAGGCCTCGGGGGAGGACTCGGTGAACGCCTCGCCGTACTGGAAGTCCATCGACACGTCGCGCACCTCCATCGAGGTGCCCGGCACCTTCGAGCCGAAGCGCACGGTGATGCCCTCGTCCGGCTGCACCCGGATGACCAGGGCGTTCTGGCCGAGTTCCTCGGTCATGGTGTCGGTGAACGGCAGGTGCGGGGCGCGCTGGAAGACCACCGCGATCTCCGTCACGCGCCGCCCGAGCCGCTTGCCGGTGCGCAGGTAGAACGGCACGCCGGCCCAGCGGCGGGTGTCGATCTCCAGCTTGATCGCGGCGTAGGTGTCGGTGATGGAGTCCTTGGCTATGCCGTCCTCCTCCAGGAAGCCGAGCACCTTCTCGCCGCCCTGCCAGCCGCCGGAGTACTGGCCGCGCACGGTGTGCTTGCCCAGGTCCTCGGGCAGCTGCACGGCCGAGAGCACCTTGACCTTCTCCGCGAACACCGCGTCCGCCTCGAAGGAGCCGGGCTCCTCCATCGCCGTCAGCGCGAGCAACTGCAGCAGGTGGTTCTGGATGACGTCGCGGGCCGCGCCGATGCCGTCGTAGTAGCCCGCGCGACCGCCGATGCCGATGTCCTCGGCCATGGTGATCTGCACGTGGTCCACGTAGTTGCGGTTCCAGATCGGCTCGAACATCGTGTTGGCGAAGCGCAGCGCCAGGATGTTCTGCACCGTCTCCTTGCCCAGGTAGTGGTCGATCCGGAAGACCGACTTGGGCGCGAAGACCTCGCCGACGACCCGGTTGAGCTCCTTGGCGCTGGCCAGGTCGTGGCCGAAGGGCTTCTCGATGACCACCCGGCGCCAGGAGTCCTCGCCGCCGTCCGACAGGCCGGACTCCTTGAGCTGCTTGACCACGTTCGGGAAGAACTTCGGCGGCACCGAGAGGTAGAACGCGTGGTTGCCGTTCGTCCCGCGCAGCCGGTCCAGCTCGTCGATCGTCTGCTTGAGCTGGTCGAAGGCCGCCGGGTCGCCGAACTCGCCGGGCACGAAGCGGAAGCCCTGGGCCAGCTGGTTCCAGACCTCCTCGCGGAACGGGGTCCGCGCGTGCTCCTTGACCGACTCGTAGACGACCTGCGAGAAGTCCTGGTCCGCCCAGTCCCGCCGGGCGAAGCCGACCAGGGCGAAGCCCGGGGGCAGCAGCCCACGGTTCGCCAGGTCGTAGATCGCCGGCATCAGCTTCTTGCGGCTCAGGTCGCCGGTCACGCCGAAGATCACCAGGCCGCAGGGGCCCGCGATCCGCGGCAGCCGCCGGTCCTGCGCGTCCCGCAGCGGGTTGGCCAGGTCGGTGGCCGAGTGTTCGATCTCATCGAGATGCCGATGCATTATCGACGGCCCGAAGGCATCGCCGTCCCGTCCTACAGGACTCACGCCTCACTCCCGAGCTTCGTCAGCTCGGCCTGAACCGTGTCGAGCAGCTCCGTCCAGGAGGCCTCGAACTTCTGCACGCCCTCGTCCTCGAGCACCTGCACGACGTCGGCATAGGAGATGCCGAGCGCCTCGACGTCCTCGATGACCTTCTTCGCGTCCGCGTAGTTGTCGCGCACCGCGTCGCCGTTCGGGGCGCCGTGGTCGGCCTCGGCGTTCAGCGTGGCCTCGGGCATCGTGTTGACGGTGCCGGCCACGATCAGGTCGTCCACGTACAGGGTGTCCTTGTACGCCGGGTCCTTCACGCCGGTCGAGGCCCACAGCGGGCGCTGCGCGGTGGCGCCGGCGGCCTTCAGCGGAGCCCAGCGCTCGCTCGAGAAGACCTTCTCGAAGGCCTCGTAGGCCAGCCGCGCGTTGGCCACGGCCGCCTTGCCGAGCAGCGCGTTCGCCGCGTCGCTGCCGATCGCCTTGAGCCGCTTGTCGATCTCGGTGTCCACCCGCGAGACGAAGAACGAGGCGACCGACTGGATCTTGCTCACGTCGTGCCCGTTCGCCTTCGCCTGCTCGATGCCGGCGACGAACGCGTCCATGACGCCGCGGTAGCGCTCGAGCGAGAAGATCAGGGTGACGTTGACGCTGATGCCCTCGGCCAGCACCGCGGTGATCGCCGGCAGGCCCTCGCGGGTCGCCGGGATCTTGATCAGGATGTTCTCCCGGTCGACCAGCCACCACAGCTGCTTGGCCTCGGCGATCGTCGCCGCGGTGTTGTGCGCGAGCCGCGGGTCCACCTCGATCGAGACCCGGCCGTCCACGCTCTTCGTCGCGTCGTAGACCGGGCGGAGCACGTCGGCCCCGTCGCGCACGTCGCGGGTGGTGATCATCCGGAGCGCCTCGTCCACGGTCACGTGGCGCACGGCCAGGTCCTTGACCTGCTCGTCGTACGTGGCGGAGCCGGAGATGGCCTTCTGGAAGATCGTCGGGTTCGTGGTCACGCCGGTGACGTGCTTGTCCCGGACCAGCTCGGCGAGGTTGCCGGTGCGGATCCGGTCCCTGGACAGGTCGTCGAGCCAGATGGAGACGCCGTCGTCCGACAGTTTCTTGAGGTTCTCGTACATCGTGTGCCTTCTCTCCCCTTGATTCCTCAGGCCTCGACCGCGTTGAGGGACTCGCGTGCGGCGGCTTCGACGGCCTCGGCGGTGACTCCGAACTCCGTGTACAGCTTCTTGTAATCGGCGGAGGCGCCGAAGTGTTCCAGCGAGACGATGCGACCCGCGTCACCGACGAAGCGGTACCACGGCTGGGCCACGCCGACCTCGACCGCCACCCGCGCCTTGACCGCGGCCGGCAGCACCGACTCCCGGTACCCGGCGTCCTGCGCGTCGAACCACTCCACGCAGGGCATCGAGACGACCCGGGTCGGCACGCCGTCGGCCTCGAGCCGCTCGCGCGCCGCGACCGCGAGCTGCACCTCGGAGCCGGTGCCGATGAGGATCACCTTCGGCGCGCCGCCGGTGGCCTCGGCCAGCACGTAGCCGCCGCGCTTGACGCCCTCGGCCGCGGAGACGGCGGCGCCGAGCGCGTCGCGGTCGAAGACCGGGAGGTTCTGCCGGGTCAGCGCGAGGCCGACCGGGCCGTCCTGCTCCAGCGTCGCCTGCCAGGCCGCGACGGTCTCGTTCGCGTCGCCGGGGCGCACGAAGTTGAAGCCGGGGATCGCGCGCAGCGCGGCGTAGTGCTCGACCGGCTGGTGCGTCGGGCCGTCCTCGCCGAGGCCGATCGAGTCGTGCGTCCACACGTAGGTGACCGGCACGTGGATCAGCGAGGCGAGGCGCACGGCCGGGCGCATGTAGTCGGAGAACACCAGGAAGGTGCCGCCGAACGGTCGCGTGTTGCCGTGCAGCACGATGCCGTTGAGGATCGAGCCCATCGCGTGCTCGCGGATGCCGAAGTGCAGGATCCGGCCGTACGGCGAGGAGCCGCCGAACTCGCCGCCTTCCTCGTCGTACGGCAGGAAGGACAGGCCGCCCTTGATGGTCGTGTTGTTCGAGCCGGCCAGGTCCGCGCTGCCGCCCCAGAACTCGGGCAGCTGCTCGGCGATCGCCTGGATCGCGGCCTCGGAGGCCTTGCGGGTGGCGACGTCCTTGCCCGCCGGGAAGACCGGCAGCTTCTCGTCCCAGCCGGTCGGCAGCTCGCGCTTCTGGATCCGGTCGAAGTCCGCGGCGCGCTGCGGGTTGGCCGCGCGCCACTCGTCGTAGCCCTTGCTCCACTCGGCGCGGACCGCGGCACTTCGCGCGATGACCTCGCGGGCGTGGCCCAGCACCTCGTCGGTGATCTCGAAGGTCTTCTCCGGGTCGAAGCCCAGGATGACCTTGGTGGCCGCGACCTCGTCGGCGCCGAGGGCCGAGCCGTGCGCCTTCTCGGTGTTCTGCAGGTGCGGCGCGGGCCAGCCGATGATGGTGCGCAGCCGGATGATCGACGGACGGCCGGTCTCCGCCTCGGCCGCCAGGATCGCCTTGTGCAGCGCCTCGACGTCCTCGACGTAGCCCTCGACGTCGGTCTCCGACTTGGTCCACTCGACCGACTGGGTGTGCCAGCCGTACGCCTCGTAGCGCTTGAGCACGTCCTCGGTGAACGCGACCTTGGTGTCGCCCTCGATCGAGATGTGGTTGTCGTCGTAGATCACGACGAGGTTGCCCAGCTTCTGCGTGCCCGCGATGGACGAGGCCTCGGAGGTGACGCCCTCCTCGAGGTCCCCGTCGGAGGCGATCGCGTAGATCGTGTGGTCGAACGGCGAGCTGCCGGGGGCCGCCTCCGGGTCGAACAGGCCGCGCTCGTAGCGGGCGGCCATCGCCATGCCCACCGCGTTGGACAGGCCCTGGCCGAGCGGCCCGGTGGTGGTCTCCACGCCGACGGTGTGCCCGTGCTCCGGGTGGCCCGGCGTGAGCGAACCCCAGGTACGGAAGGCCTGCAGGTCGGAGAGCTCGAGGCCGTAGCCGGAGAGGTAGAGCTGGATGTACAGCGTCAGGCTGGAGTGCCCGGGGGAGAGCACGAAGCGGTCCCGGCCGACCCACTGGGCGTCGGTCGGATCATGCCGCAGGTGCCGCTGGAAGAGCAGGGTGGCGACCGGAGCCAGCGACATCGCGGTGCCTGGGTGGCCGTTGCCGACCTTCTGCACCGCGTCGGCGGCCAGCACGCGGACCGTGTCCACGGTCCTGCGGTCCAGATCGGTCCACGAGAACGGGGTGTTCGAAACAGCGGGCAGCTCGCTCAACGCGCGCGTCCTTCCTTGGGTGCGGAGCCGTCGTCCCCGGGGTGGAGGCGACGCTGCCCACCGGGCGGCGCTCGGGTCCGAACGGGTCCGCACGGCCCGTCCAAGCGGCCAGAGCACACAGCCCATTCCCCGCGCGGCGGAGGCTGTGAAATCTGTTATGTCGGCTCCACCCTACCCCGCTCGGGCCCGTCGACTCATGTGCTGTCCGCCGAACGGGAGTGAGCCGTCCGAAACGGGTCGGGACGCGTCCGTCTTCGGCGTTTCACCCGACCCGGGCGCAGGCGCGTGCGGGGCACGGTCTAGAGTTTCGCTGTCTTCGGAAAACTCCGGGCGACGGGCAAACTAGATGCAAGGGTGTGCGCTGGTGACTGCGGTGGAATCCCTTCCGGCGGCTCCGGTCCTGGCCGCTCCGGCTGCGGAGCAGGCCCCGGCGCGGCGCGCGTCGGCCGCCGACACCGTGCGCGCGTACGTCGCGCTCACCAAGCCGCGGATCATCGAGCTGCTGATCATCACGACCATTCCGGTGATGTTCCTGGCCAAGGACGGCGTGCCGAACCTGTGGACGGTCATCGCGGTGACCGTCGGCGGCTACCTCTCGGCGGGCAGCGCCAACGCGCTCAACTGCTGGGTGGACCGGGACATCGACACCGAGATGCGCCGCACCCGCCGCCGTCCGCTCGCGATGCACACGGTCACGCCGAACGCCGCGGTGGTCTTCGGCCTCGCGCTCGGCGTGCTGTCCACCCTGTGGCTCGGCTTCGCCGTCAACTGGCTCTCCTCGATGCTGGCGCTGGCCGCGAACGTGTTCTACGTGGTCGTCTACTCGATGATCCTCAAGCGGCGCACCTCGCAGAACATCGTCTGGGGCGGGGCCGCCGGCTGCTTCCCGACCCTGATCGGCTGGACCGCCGTCACCGACCACCTGGCCTGGCCGCCCGCGATCCTGTTCCTGGTGGTGTTCATGTGGACGCCGCCGCACTTCTGGTCGCTGGCGATGCGCTACCGCGAGGACTACGCCGCGGCGAACGTGCCGATGCTGCCGTGCGTCGCCACCGAGCGGCACGTGGCCTGGCAGATGACGCTCTACACCTGGGCCACGGTCGCCTGCTCGCTGGCCGTCTGGCCGGTCGCGCACACCGGCTGGGTCTACGGGATCGGCGCCTCGGTGCTGGGAGTGGCCTTCCTGATCGTGGCGCACCAGCTGCACTGGCAGGCGCGCAAGGGCGTGACCGGCGTGGCCCTGAAGCCCATGCGGATGTTCCACTTCTCCAACAGCTACCTCGCTCTGCTGTTCGTTCTTCTTGCGATCGACCCTCTGGTGCGTCGATTCTGAAACGATGAACGCCATACCGCCGTTAAGTTGAGCGTTCGTTCAGTTCGTATCGGTAAGGTCTGCGAAGCACTTCACGGGCGCGGTGCCGAAAGGGCGCCGCGTGCGACGCCGAACGAGCCGGAATCGTCCTCATGGAGGCCCACGCGTGGATCTGTTGGGTAACACCGTCCAGCCCTATGCCTGGGGATCGCGCACCGCGATCGCCGAGCTGCTCGGCGAGCCCTCGCCGAGCAGCGGACCGCAGGCGGAGCTGTGGATGGGCGCACATCCGAGCGCCCCGTCGGTGCTGACCCGGGACGGCGTGACCGGCACGCTGACCGCCGCGATCGCGGCCAATCCCGCCCTCGAGCTCGGCGTGCGGGTGGCCTCCCGCTTCGGCGGACGCCTGCCGTTCCTGCTCAAGGTGCTGGCCGCGGAGAAGGCGCTGTCCGTGCAGCTGCACCCGACCCGCGAGCAGGCCGAGGCCGGCTTCGCCCGCGAGGAGGAGCGCGGCGTGCCACGGGACGCGCGCGAGCGGGTGTACGTGGACGACTGGCCCAAGCCGGAGATCCTGTGCGCGCTGACGCCCTTCGAGGTGCTGGCCGGGCTGCGTCCGGCCGATCAGGCCGGCGAGGCGATCGAGGGACTCGGCCTGCCGGAGCTGAAGGAGCTCGTCGCGGGCCTGCGCACCAACCCCACCCCGCGCGGCGTCGCCGACGCGCTGACCCAGCTGCTCACCTGGTCCGAGTCGAGCCGGGAGTCGCTGGCCGCCAAGGCGGTCGAGGCCGCGGCCGTCGAGGCGGGCAGGGGCGGCCCGTACGCGGCGTCGTACGACGCGGTCGTGCGGATGAGCGCGGACCACCCGCGGGACATCGGCCTGGTCTGCTCGCTGCTGATGAACCACCGCGTCGTCGAGCCCGGACAGGCGCTGTTCATGGCCGCGGGCGGCGTGCACGCGTACATCAAGGGCGTCGGCATCGAGCTGATGGCCAACTCCGACAACGTGATCCGCGCCGGGCTCACGCCGAAGCACATCGACATCCCCGAGCTGACCCGGGTGCTCGACCCCGAGGTCGAGGTGCCCGTCCTCACGGCCCGCCGGGTCGCGCCCGGCGTCGAGGTCTTCGACACCCCGGTGCCCGAGTTCCGGCTCAGCCGCCTCAGCCTGGCCGACGGCGCCACCCTCACCGTCCCCGGCGACGGCGGCCCCCGCGTGCTGCTCTGCCTCGAGGGCGACACCTCCGTCAGCTGCGGCACCGAGCCCGACGGCCACTTCGTCCTCGGCCGCGGCCAGTCCTGCTTCCTCTCCGCCGCCGACGCCAACGTCCTACTCACCGGCGCCGGGAAGTTCTACCTGGCCGAGGCGGGGATCTAGCGGGGCTGCGGCCCTATCGCGCGAGCTCGCTGAAGTCGATCTCGATCGGGTAAGGGACGCTGAGCTGTGCGCTGCCGACGTAGCGCCCGGTCTCCTTGTACGCACGCTTCGAGGAGTCGAGCCGATATGCGTACAGCACCCGCTCGCCTTGCTCTCGCTCGATTCGCCAGAAGTGCTCGATGCCCGCTTCGGCATAAAGCACGGGCTTGCGCTTGCGATCCCGCGAGCGCGACTCGGGTGAGACGACCTCAACGGCCAGGACCACGTCACCGCGCACGAAGGTCGTCTGGTCCTCGTCACGCAGGGCGGTGGCGTGGATCACGACGATGTCCGGTTCGGGCCGCTGATCCCAGTCGAGCGTGACGGTCATCTCACGGCTGACGAGCAGGTCGCTCGGGACCGTCCGGCGCAGAGCAGCGACGAGCATGTCGATGGCGAGTGAGTGGAAATAGGCTTGCGGGCTCACGAGGACGAGGCTCGCGTCGATCAGTTCCGTGTGCGGCGGCAGATCGGGGAGGCGGTCGAGGTCTTCCGCGGTGAATCCGCCCTCGGGCGGAAACATCCATTCGGGAACCGGAGCAAGGCTCATGACGCTCATGGTAACTCCGGTGATAGTTCCTGTCTGCCGGGTGTAAGCCTGACCTGGCCGAAGACCAGCTGACAAGCTTTCAGCTTCATATCAGTACATCGGGTGATAAGACGATCGCTCGAATGAGCGAACAGCTAATGCACCGAGAAGCCGCCGTCCACGAAGAGCATCTGGCCGGTGACGAAGCGGGCGGCTTCCGACGCGAGGAAGAGTGCGGCGCCCTGGAAGTCGTCCGGGACGCCGTTGCGGCCGACCATGTGCTGCTTGGCGAGGACGGCGACGCGGTCGGCGTCCTTGGCGGTCTCGGCGGTGAGCGGCGTGAGTACGAAGCCGGGGATGATCGTGTTGACCGAGACGCCGTGTGCGGACCACGCCTCGGCCTGGGAGCGGGTCAGGCCCGCGACGGCAGCCTTGGCGGCGCCGTAGCCGCCGCTGTTGCCGAAGGCGGAGATCGACTGCTGCGAGCCGACGTTGATGATCCGGCCCCAGCCGCGCTCGGCCATGCGCGGGCCGAAGCGCTGGCCGAGCAGGAACGGCGCGTCGACGTTCGCGGCGAACTGGGCGTCCCACTGATCCGTCGTCAGTTCGGCGAGCGGCGGGCGGTACATGTTGGCCGCGCAGTTCACCAGGATGTCGATCTCGCCGACGAGTTCGACCGCCTCCTCGGCGGCCTGCGTGAGCCGCTCCCGGTCGGTGATGTCCGCCACGACGGCGTACGCCTCGCCGCCCTTGGACGCGATCCGCTCGACCGATTCCTTGAGCGGTCCTTCCCGCCGCGCCAGCAGCACGGTTCGCGCTCCGGCGCAGGCGATCGCCTCGGCCATCGCGTAGCCGATACCCGAACTGCCTCCCGTGACCAGGGCGGTTCGGCCCTGCAGCGAGAAGAGGTCCTCGAGCAGGCCCACGTCAGTGCCGCACGCGCAGGGACATCAGCACGCGCAGGGCCGCGATCCAGGTCAGGCAGGCGCCGGTCATGTGCAGCAGCACCATCCAGGCGGGCAGGCCGGTGAAGTACTGCGTGTAGCCGATCGCGGCCTGCAGCACCAGGACCAGGAACATGTCCCGCACGGCGCGCACGCTCTCCGGCCGCGCGTCCGTCGCCTTGAAGGCGAACCAGAGCGCCACCGTCAGGCCGACGACGATGAAGACCAGGTCGGCGTGCGCCTGCGTGATGTCGAGGGCCTTGAACGGCAGCCGCTTGCTCGCGTCGGACGCGCCCGCGTGCGGGTCGGTGCCGGTGACCAGCGTGCCGGCGGCGATCACGGCGGCGGTCGCGATGACGAGTACCCGGCCGAGCCAGATCAGTTCGCGCCTGGTCAGCAGTTCGACCGGTCCGTCGCCCTCGCGGGAGCGCTGCCAGAGCACGTACGAGACCGCGATCATGCCCATCGACAGGCACATGTGCGCCGCGACCCACTCCGGCGCCAGCTTCGTCAGCACGGTGATGCCGCCGACGACGGCCTGCAGCACGACGCCGAAGAACAGCATCCAGGACAGCTTCACCAGGATCGGGCGACGCGGCCGCTGGAACATCGCGGCCAGGATCGCCGCGCCGACCGCCGCGGTGACCGCGTAGGTGAGCATCCGGTTCGTGAACTCGATGATCGAGTGGTAGCCGAGCGTGTTGACCGGAACCAACGACCCGCCGGTGCACTCCGGCCACGTCGGGCAGCCGAGGCCCGAGTTCGTCAGCCGCACCGCGCCGCCGGTGATCACGATCAGCGTGTTCGCGAGCAGCGCGGCGAAGCACGCCCACTCGACCTGCTTGGGCGTCGGCCGCCAGCGGCGGATCGCGGTCAGCCTGCCGCCGGTCGTCGCATCCTCCGACACGCGTGCCGACGGGATGCTGATCTCCTGCTGGGTCACGTCGCGCCTACTCCCACCTGAAGAACCGGGCCGCGCCCGCGATCGCCACGATCGACCAGGCGGCCAGAATACCGAGCGGCCCCCAGGGCATCGCCGAGCCGCCCTGCAGCACGTCGCGCAGGCCGTTCGTCAGGGCGCTGATCGGCAGGAACTGAAGCACTGACTGCGCTCCGTGCCCGAACTTGGTCAGCGGTACCACGACGCCGCCGAGGCCGATGAAGACGAGGAACAGAAAGTTCGCCGCGGCCAGCGTCGCCTCGGCGCGCAGCGAACCGGCGAGCCACAGCGCCAGGCCGCTGAACGCAGCGGTCCCAAGAGCGAGCAGTACCAGCACCGCGAGCGGATCGCCGTGCGGGGACCAGCCCATCACCAGCGCGATCCCGATCAGCAGCACCAACTGCACGCACTCGACCATCAGGATGCTGAGCGCCTTGCCCGCGAGCAGCCCCCAGCGCGGCAGCGGCGTGGCGCCGAGCCGCTTGAGCACGTTGTAGCGGCGCTCGAAGCCGGTCGCGATCGCCTGGCTGGTGAAGGCCGTGGAGAGCACGGCCATGCCGATGATGCCGGGAGCGTAGTAGTCGATCCGGCTCGTGCCGCCGGTGATCGTGCCGATCGGCTCGGCGGCGAACGCGATCAGCATCATCGCCGGAATGACGATCGCCAGCAGCAGCTGCTCGCCGTTGCGCAGCAGCAGCTTGGTCTCGAACCGGGCCTGCGCCCGGATCATCCGCGCGACGGGCGCGGGCCGCGGGTCCGCCCGGAAGGAACCCGGACGGCCCAGCGGACGCGCGTCCGCCGCGGAATTCGTTCGCTTCTCTGGCATTTTCTGGGCCAAGGTCTCGGCGCTCATCTCAGCGCAGCTCCCGTCCGGTCAGGTCCAGGAAGACGTCTTCCAGGCTGCGCTGCTCGATCTGCAGGTTGCGCGGCATGATGCCGAGGCTCGCGCACCACGCCGTGGTCGCCGCCAGGATGTCCGGGGTGATCTCGCCGGTGACGTGGTAGCCGCCCGCGACCGGCTCGGCGGCCTGCGCGGGCGCCACCGCGATCGAGAGCGCCGTCAGGTCGAGGCCGGCGGGCGCCTCGAAGCGGATCGAGTCCCGCTCGCGCGTCGTGTCGGCCAGCCGCTGCGGCGTGTCGCACGCGATGACCCGGCCGCTGTCGATGATCGCGACCTTGTCCGCCAGCCGCTCCGCCTCGTCCAGCAGGTGCGTGGTCAGCACGATGGTCACGCCGTCCGCGCGCAGCTGCTCGATCAGCTCCCACGTCGCGTGCCGCGCCTGCACGTCCAGGCCGGCGGTCGGCTCGTCCAGGAACACCAGCTCGGGCCGCCCGACCACGGCGAGCGCGAGCGAGAGCCGCTGCTGCTGGCCGCCGGACAGCCGCCGGAACGAGGTCTTGCCGCAGGAGTCCAGGCCGAGCCGCTCCGCCAGCTCGTCCACGCTCAGCGGATTCGCGTAGAGGCTCGCGACGTGCCGCAGCATCTCCATCGCGCGCACGGACTGGTAGATGCCGCCCGATTGGAGCATCACGCCGATCCGGGGCCGCAGCTTCGGCGCGTCCGCGATCGGATCCAGACCCAGCACGCGCACGCGGCCGCCGTCGGGTCTGCGATATCCCTCACAGCACTCGATCGTGGAGGTCTTGCCCGCGCCGTTCGGCCCGAGTACCGCAGTGAGCCCGCCGCGCTCGACCACGAGGTCAAGGCCCTGGACAGCGGCCTTGTCTCCATACCGCTTGACCAGGCCGGAGATCTCCACGGCGGCTTCGGTCTGCTGCATGGCGCCGAGTTTACGTGGACTGTCTGCGCACACCGGCACCCGGGCCACCCGTAGGCCGTGGCGGGTCACCGGTTAGGTCACCCTTAGTTGCGGGCCGGAAATGAATAAGCGCACACTGGTGTTGTGAAAAACGTGGGCATGCTCGACGAGCAGGAGGAGAGGCAGGCGACCCGGAACCGGGTGGCCCGCGCCATCCTGTCCGAAGGCCCGCGTACCGCCGCCGAACTGGCCTCCAGTCTAGGCCTGACGCCCGCGGGTGTCCGCAGGCACCTCGACGCTCTCCTCGCCGAGGGACTCGTGGAGGCCCGCGAGCAGCGGGTATACGGCCAGCGGCACCGCGGCCGCCCCGCGAAGGTCTTCTCGCTCACCGACTCGGGCCGCGCGGTCTTCCACCACGACTACGACGCGCTCGCCGTGGACGCGCTGCGGTTCATCGAGGAGTCGGGCGGGGAGCAGGCGGTCGCCGCCTTCGCCCGCCGCCGCTTCGCCGACCTGGCCGCCCGCTACCAGAGCGTGCTCGCCGAGGCCGACCCGGCCGACCGCCCGCGGCTGCTGGCCGAGGCGCTGACCGACGACGGGTACGCCGCGTCCACCCGGGAGGCCGAGAAGCTCCCCGGCGAGCAGCTGTGCCAGCACCACTGCCCCGTCCAGCACGTCGCCGAGCAGTTCCCGCAGCTGTGCGAGGTGGAGACGCAGGTCTTCGCCGAACTGCTCGGCACCCATGTCCAACGCCTCGCCACGATCGCGCACGGCGACGGCGTCTGCACCACGTTCATCCCGACGGTCGCCGTGGCACGCCAGCGTGCCGGGGCCGCGGAGCCGATCCAGCACCACGGATCCGAAGGAGACGCTTCATGACCACCACTCACGACGAGCTTGCCGGCCTCGGCAACTACGAGTTCGGCTGGGCCGACCCGGACGTCGCCGGAGCCACTGCGAAGCGCGGCCTGAGCGAGGACGTGGTCCGCGAGATCTCCGCGCTCAAGAACGAGCCGAAGTGGATGCTGGACTTCCGGCTCAAGGCGCTGCGCCTGTTCGAGCGCAAGCCGATGCCGAACTGGGGTGCCGACCTGAGCGGCATCGACTTCGACAACATCAAGTACTTCGTGCGCGCCACCGACCAGCAGGTCACCTCCTGGGACGACCTGCCGGTGGACATCAAGGACACCTACGACAAGCTCGGCATCCCCGAGGCCGAGAAGCAGCGGCTGCTCTCCGGCGTCTCCGCGCAGTACGAGTCGGAGACCGTCTACCACTCGATCAACGAGGACCTCGAGCGCCAGGGTGTCATCTTCATGGACACCGACACCGCGCTGAAGGAGCACGAGGACCTGTTCCGCGAGCACTTCTCCACGGTCATCCCGTCCGGCGACAACAAGTTCGCCGCGCTCAACTCGGCGGTGTGGTCCGGCGGCTCGTTCATCTACGTGCCGAAGGGCGTGCACGTGGAGATCCCGCTGCAGGCCTACTTCCGGATCAACACCGAGAACATGGGCCAGTTCGAGCGGACGCTGATCATCGCGGACGAGGGCTCCCACGTGCACTACCTCGAGGGCTGCACCGCGCCGATCTACAGCTCGGACTCGCTGCACTCCGCGGTCGTCGAGATCATCGTGAAGAAGGGCGCCCGGGCCCGCTACACGACCATCCAGAACTGGTCGAACAACGTCTACAACCTGGTCACCAAGCGCGCCGCGGCCCAGGAGGGCGCGACCATGGAGTGGATCGACGGCAACCTCGGCTCCAAGGTCACCATGAAGTACCCGGCCGTCTGGCTGCTCGGCGAGCACGCGAAGGGCGAGACCCTCTCGATCGCCTTCGCCGGGCCCGGCCAGCACCAGGACGCCGGCTCCAAGATGGTGCACTGCGCGCCGAACACCTCCTCGACGATCATCTCCAAGTCGGTGGCCCGCGGCGGCGGCCGCACCTCCTACCGCGGCCTGGTGCAGATCCAGGAGGGCGCGCACAAGTCGAAGTCGAACGTGAAGTGCGACGCGCTGCTGGTGGACACGATCTCCCGGTCCGACACGTACCCGTACGTGGACGTGCGCGAGGACGACGTGACCATGGCCCACGAGGCGACCGTCTCGAAGGTCTCGGAGAACCAGCTGTTCTACCTGATGAGCCGCGGTCTGACCGAGGACGAGGCGATGGCGATGATCGTGCGCGGCTTCGTCGAGCCGATCGCCAAGGAACTGCCGATGGAGTACGCCCTCGAGCTCAACCGGCTGATCGAGCTGCAGATGGAAGGCGCGGTCGGCTGACCCGCGTTCCCGTACACCACCCGCCTCGCCTTCCCCGTCAGAAAGAACACTGATGTCGTCACAGCCTGAGCAGACCAAGGGCTCGAGCACCGCCGCGGCCGTGTCCGTCGCGCGGCCCGGCGCCGGCGCGCCGCTGGCCGGTCCCGGCACCGGGCGCAGCCACTCGGAGGTGCTCGCCTCCCGCGGCGAGCGGCCGACCTCGTACGACCCGGCCGACTTCGCGCCGCTCACCGGCCGCGAAGAGGACTGGCGCTTCACCCCGCTCAAACGGCTGGCGAAACTGCACGAAGGCGCGACGGCGGACGGCACGGACAAGATCGAGCTGCATCTGCCGGAGGGCGCGACGGCCGAGCAGGTGGGCGGGGACGACCCCCGCGCGCGCAAAGCAGGCGCCCCTATCGATCGCACCGCCGCTCTGGCGTTCGCGAACGCCGAGCAGGTCACCGTCATCACCGTGGCGAAGGAGGCCGTGCTCAGCGAGCCGCTCCGGCTGGAGGTGCACGGCGAGGGCGGCACCGCGTACGCGCACATGGTGTTCGACGTGAAGCCGTTCGCCGAAGCCGTGATCGTGCTCGACCACAAGGGCACCGGCGCGCGCTCGGCCAACGTCGACCTGATCGTCGGCGACGGCGCGAAGGTCACGTTCGTCTCGGTGCAGGACTGGGACCGCGACGCGGTGCACCTGTCACAGCAGAACACGCTCGTCGGCCGGGACGCCACAGTGAAGTCGGTGAACGTCACCTTCGGCGGCGACCTCGTCCGGATCACCCCGAACGTGCGCTACACGGCCCCTGGCGGCGACGCCGAACTGCTGGGCCTGTACTTCGCCGACGACGGCCAGCACCTCGAGCACCGGCTGTTCGTGGACCACTCGGTGGCCAACTGCCGCTCGCGCGCGACGTACAAGGGCGCGCTGCAGGGCGCCCAGGCGCACACGGTCTGGGTCGGCGACGTGCTGATCCGCGCGGCCGCCGAGGGCACCGACACGTACGAGCTGAACCGCAACCTGCTGCTGACCGACGGCGCCCGCGCCGACTCGGTGCCGAACCTGGAGATCGAGACCGGCGAGATCGTCGGTGCCGGACACGCCTCCGCGACCGGCCGCTTCGACGACGAGCAGCTGTTCTACCTGCAGGCCCGCGGAATCCCCGAGGCGGAGGCGCGCCGGCTGGTGGTGCGCGGCTTCTTCGCCGACGTGGTGCGGCAGATCGGCGTCCCCGAGCTCGAGGAGCAGCTGATGGCCAAGGTGGAGCAGGAGCTCGCCCGATGAGCGAGCTTGCGAGCGGATCCATGTGCACCGTGGCGAACGGCCTGCCGAGCGCCGGCGAGGTGGCCGCGTGAGCCGTCACGACGCGGCGCCCGAGTGGGAGGCCGTCGGGAGTGTTTCCGACTTCGAGGAAGACCGACCGGAGCGCTGCGAGGTCGGCGAGGTGGCCGTGATGGTCGTGCGCACCTCCGAAGGCAAGATCCACGCGCTGTACGACACCTGCTCGCACGCCGAGGTGCCGCTGTCCGAGGGCGAGATCATCGACGGCGAGATCGAATGCTGGCTGCACGGCTCGACGTTCAATCTCGCCACCGGCAAGCCCTCCTGCCTGCCGGCCGTCGACCCCGTCCCCGTATACCCGACCAAGATCGAAGGCGATGTCATCTACGTCGCCACGAATGTGGAGCTGTGATGGCAACTCTCGAAATCCGCGACCTGCACGTCTCCGTGGACGCCGAAGGCGCCCAGAAGGAAATCCTCAAGGGCGTCGACCTGACGGTCAAACAGGGTGAGACGCACGCCATCATGGGCCCGAACGGCTCCGGCAAGTCCACGCTCGCCTACTCGATCGCCGGGCACCCGAAGTACACCGTGACGAGCGGTCAGGTGCTGCTCGACGGCGAGGACGTCCTTTCGATGACCGTCGACGAGCGCGCCCGCGCCGGCCTGTTCCTGGCGATGCAGTACCCGGTCGAGGTGCCCGGCGTGTCCGTGGCCAACTTCCTGCGGACCAGCGCCACCGCGATCCGCGGCGAGGCCCCCAAGCTGCGCACCTGGGTCAAGGAGGTCAACGCCGCCATGTCCCAGCTGCAGATGGACCCGGCGTTCGCCGAGCGCTCGGTGAACGAGGGCTTCTCCGGCGGCGAGAAGAAGCGGCACGAGATCCTGCAGCTCGAGCTGCTCAAGCCGAAGATCGCGCTGCTCGACGAGACCGACTCCGGCCTCGACGTGGACGCGCTGCGCGTCGTCTCCGAGGGCGTCAACCGGGTCCGCGAGACCGGCGACGTCGGCGTCCTGCTCATCACGCACTACACCCGGATCCTGAAGTACATCCAGCCCGACTACGTGCACGTGTTCTCCGCCGGGCGGATCGTCGAGTCCGGCGGCGCCGAGCTCGCCCAGGTGCTGGAGGACGAGGGCTACGAGAAGTACACGGGCATCGAGGAAGTGGCCTGATGACCCTCGACGTGGATCTGATCCGCAAGGACTTCCCGATCCTTGAGCGTAAGGTCGGCGACGGTCGTCAGCTGGTCTACCTGGACTCCGCGGCCTCCTCGCAGAAGCCGCGCCAGGTCATCGACGCGATGTCCGACTACTACGCCCTGCATCACTCGAACGTGCACCGCGGCGTGCACGCGCTGGCCGAGGAGGCCACCGCGCTCTACGAGGGTGCCCGGGACAAGGTCGCGGCCTTCATCAACGCGCCGGACCGCAACGAGGTCATCTTCACCAAGAACTCCTCGGAGGCGCTGAACCTGGTCGCCAGCGTGCTCGGCTGGGCGGGCGAGCCGTACGGCCTGGGCCCCGGGGACCGCGTGGTGATCACTCAGATGGAGCACCACTCCAACATCGTGCCCTGGCAGCTGACCACCCAGCGCACCGGCGCCGAGCTGGCCTGGCTGAACCTCACGGACGACGGCCGCCTGGACCTGTCCAACCTGGACGAGGTCATCGACGAGCGCACGAAGGTCGTCTCGGTCGTGCACGTCTCCAACATCCTCGGCACGGTCAACCCGCTGGACGTGATCGTGCGCCGCGCGCACGACGTCGGCGCGATCGTCGTCGTGGACGCCTCCCAGTCCGCCCCGCACATCCCGCTGGACGTGCAGGCTCTCGGTGCCGACTTCGTCGCCTTCACCGGCCACAAGATGCTCGGACCGACCGGCATCGGCGTCCTGTGGGGCCGGGCCGAACTGCTCAACGAACTGCCGCCCTTCCTCGGCGGCGGCGAGATGGTCGGCACGGTCACCATGGAGGGCTCGACCTACGCGCCGATCCCGCACAAGTACGAGGCCGGCACCATGCCGATCGCCGAGGCCGTGGGCCTGGGCGCGGCCGTGGACTACCTGACCGCGCTCGGCATGGAGAACGTCGCCGCGCACGAGCACGAGATCGTCAGCTACGCGCTGGAGCGGCTCAAGACGATCGAGGGCCTGCGC
Source organism: Actinospica sp. (assembly GCF_035552695.1). Lineage (NCBI taxonomy): Bacteria > Bacillati > Actinomycetota > Actinomycetes > Catenulisporales > Actinospicaceae > Actinospica > Actinospica sp. Next base: position 83,195 of record NZ_DASZKT010000258.1, on the reverse strand, counting down.
CTGATCGGCCCGCAGACCGCCGATGCGCACGGCGCCGCGATCTCCTTCACGCTTGAAGTGGCGGGTCTCGGCGAGATCCACCCGCACGACGTCGGCCAGGTGCTCGACGAGCAGGGCATCGCCGTGCGCGTCGGCCAGCACTGCGCGCGGCCGGTCTGCGTGCGCTATGGAATTCCGGCGACCACGCGAGCGTCTTTCTCGGTGTACACGACGAAGGCGGAGATCGACGCGCTCGTCGAGGGTCTCGACTACGTCAAGCGCTTCTTCGGGGCCTGAGCGAGCAGAGGGGAGAGCCATCATGAAGTTGGACTCCATGTACCAGGAGATCATCCTGGACCATTACCGCAACCCGCATCACAAGGGGCTGCGCGACGCGTACGGCGCCGAGGTGCATCACATCAACCCGACCTGCGGCGACGAGGTGACCCTCCGGGTGCACCTGACCGACCCGCAGCGCGGCGCGGATGCCCTGGTCCGCGACGTGTCCTACGAGTCGGCGGGCTGCTCGATCTCCCAGGCCTCGGCCTCGGTGATGTCGGACCTGGTGATCGGCAAGAGTGTCGCCGAGGCGCTGAAGGTCGGCGACGCCTTCCTCGAGTTGATGCAGTCCAAGGGCGGGGAAGAGGGCGACGAGGACGTGCTGGAGGACGCCGTCGCGTTCGCCGGCGTCTCGAAGTTCCCGGCCCGGGTCAAGTGCGCGCTGCTGTCCTGGATGGCGTTCAAGGACGCTGCCGCCCAGGCCCTCGCGACCACCACGAAGGAGACGGAACAGTGAGCGAGCAGGCAACAACGGGCGGCGTGGCCGCCGTGGACGATGTCGAGGAGGCGCTGCGCGATGTCGTGGACCCCGAGCTCGGCATCAATGTGGTGGACCTGGGCCTGGTCTACGGACTGACCGTGGACGAGTCGAACGTGGCGATCATCGACATGACGCTGACCTCGGCCGCCTGTCCGCTGCAGGACGTGATCGAGGATCAGATCCGGACCTCGACCTCGAGCCTGGTCGCCGACTTCCGGGTGAACTGGGTCTGGATGCCGCCGTGGGGCCCGGACAAGATCACCGACGACGGCCGCGAGCAGCTCCGCGCCCTCGGCTTCAACGTCTGAGGCGGCGAAAAAGACCGGCAAGAAGGGAGCCCCCTTTAAGGGGGCTCCCTTCTTGCCATCACCCCTGCTTGATCATCAGGGTCGCGCGGGTGACGGCGGCGAGCGCGTACCTGCTCCCCGTGCGCTCGAACACGTCGAGCGCGGCGTCGGCGAACTTCACCGCGTGCTCGTCCTTGTGCCGCACCGCGCGGTCGAAGCTCTCCTGAGCCTCCCCGGTCTGCGCGACGGCGGCGGACACCTCTTCGGCCGGTGCCTCGGTGTTGCGGTACGCCGCGGTCACAGCGGCGGTGGCGAGCCACGCGGCGTCGAGCGACGGGATCCACAACTCGGTCGGCAGCGCGGGAAGGGTGCGCAGGACAGCGGTCGGCGCGGTCGAGGCGTGCACGAGCATGATCGGATTCGCGTGACCGTGCGTCAGGTAGTCGTGCACCGCCGCGTCCGTGACATCGGCGAGCAGGCAGGCCGCCTGCTGCGGGGTTTCGGGCGCGCGGAGAGCCTCCAGTGCGGTCGACAAGCCGGGCGTGTAGGAGAGCTGGCTGAGTCGGTGCGTGACGCTGATCTTCTGCTCGGCCACGCTCGGCACCTTGGCCAGTGCGCCCGCCGCGTCGATGCCGCCGGAATGCGGGGGAGTGGCGACCTCGAGCGGCTTCCACTTCGCTGCCCAGTAGCCGAGGGCATGCGCGAACTCTTCGATCCGAGGACCCTGAAGGGCCTGCTCGCCGAGCGCCTCTTCGGCGAGCAGCGCGCGGACGGAGTGGCCGACGCGGATGACGCCGTGCGTGGTCCCGGCGATGATGCCGGGGAGCAGCCGCGGCCACCACTCGGCGAGCAGTTCGCGCCAGGGACGCAGCTGCACCTCGCGGAGCATGAACGCGGTCCAGTCACCGACGCGGGCCTGGTCGCCGAGGGCCTCCTGCCAGGTCTCGTGCGTGACCGGCGTCAGGCCGCGTGGCACGTCCTCGAGACGCTGCTGATACCAGTCGATCCAGGCGTGCACCTCGCGGTCGTGGCCGTGGCGCACCATCGCCTCGACGGCCATCGGACCGTGGTTGCTCAGGCTGTCGTCGAACTCGGGACCGGTCGTGTGGAAGCGCTCGTAGGCCTCGTCGAGAATTCCGGAGTCGATTGCGTTGTTGGCGGACATGATGGCGACACTGCCTTTCCGGAAGTGGTGGGACGGAGCTGGCCGAGGACCGTGCCGCTGAGGGCGAGGGCCAGTCCGAGGAGTTGCAGGGGACGGCGAGCGGCAGCAGCCCGGCGGGCAGCGCACGCGCGGTCGCAGTGATCAGCGGCTCGCCGGACGGCAGCCACTGGGTGGTGACCGCGTACGTGCTGCCCCAGGTCAGCGGGGCGACGGCGGTGGCGAGCGTGAGCCGCGTCCGGGAAGCTTGCATGAAAGTAGCTTAGTGCTAAGCAACTTAGCTGGCAACTACTTAGCACTTGGGGTATCTGGCATACTGGTGGCATGGCCTCCGAACTGGACTCCGCAGCCCGCCCCGGGACGGCCGACGCGGTCGACCGGATCACCGCGCAGTGGCACCGGGAGCGCCCCGAGCTGGATACCGAGCCGATGGCCGTGTTCGGCCGGATCTACCGGCTCGCGCGGGCGATGGGCGACCGCATCGAGCAGGTCTACGCCCGCTTCGGGATCGGCCGCGGCGAGTTCGACGTGCTCGCCACGCTGCGCCGCTCCGGCGAGCCCTTCTCGCTCTCGCCCACCGCGCTGGCCGAGTCGCTGATGCTGACCACCGGCGGGATGACCGGCCGGCTGGACAAGCTGCAGAAGGCCGGGCTCGTCGACCGCTGCCCCGATCCCGGCGACCGCCGGGCGCTGAAGGCCTGCCTGACCGACAAGGGCCGCGCGGTGGTCGACGAGGCTCTTGCCGCGGGCCTGGTCGTGCAGAGCGAGGCGCTCGGGCAGCTGCCGCCGGAGAATCGCTCCGCGCTCGCGGACCATCTCCGGGCCCTGCTCTCAACCCTCGAATAAGAGACGCGCCGTGTGATGTCACTCCTTCGAGTGGAAGCGCGGAATGTCACCTTGGACCGGGCGCGGAGCTCAGCACCATGGACGGCATGGAATCCATGCTCGAGGTGTCGGTCGGCATCCCCCGGCAGTTGTGGGACCGCGTCGAACTGGCCGCGCAGGACGAGAGCGTGACGGCGGCCGCGATCGTCGCCGAGGCGCTCGAACAGCACCTGTCCTGCCGCGCCAGGCTGCGCTCGGTCGAGGCGTGGGCCCGCCGGCACGCGTCCGGCGCCGACTACGAGGAGTTGGTCGAGGTGGATCCCAACTTCGACGTCGCGGGCTGCTGCTGAGCGACGGCCGGCCGCGGTCGGTCCGGCCGTCAGCCGCGGAACGTCCTGCGGTAGGCGGAGGGCGGCGTGCCGACGGCGCGGGTGAAGTGGTGCCGGAAGGTGGCCGGGTCGGCGAATCCGACGGCGGCGCCGACCTGCTCGATCGAGGCGTCGCCGGTCTCCAGCAACTCCCGTGCCGCGGCGAGGCGCTGCCGGACGAGCCAGCGCAGCGGCGAGGTGCCGGTCGCGCGCGCGAAGTGCCGCAGATAGCTGCGCGCCGAGACGTTCGCGACCTGCGCCAGGTCGGCGACCGAGATCGGCCTGGACAGGTTCTCCAGCGCCCAGTCGAGCGACCTGGCCACGCCGTCATCCCCGGCCCGCCTGCTCACCGCGGTCTCGATGAACTGCGCCTGGCCGCCGTCCCGGTGCGGCGGCAGCACCAGCCGCCGGGCCACGGCGTTGGCCACCGCCGAGCCGTGGTCCAGGCGGATCAGGTGCAGGCACAGGTCAAGACCGGCCGCGCTGCCCGCGCCTGTCAGCACCCTGCCCTCGTCCACGTACAGCACGTCCGGATCCAGCCGCACAGCCGGAAAGCGCTGCCGGAACACGTCCGCGTACCGCCAGTGCGTCGTCGCGCCGAGGCCGTCCAGCAGGCCGGCCTCGGCCAGCGCGAAGGCCCCCGAGCAGATGGAGACGATCCGCGCGCCGCGTTCGTTCGCCGCTCTCAGTGCGGCGATCAGACCGGCGGGAATCTCGCCGCGCACGTCCGGCACCGCGGTCACGATCAGCGTGTCCGCGGCCGTGAAATCCTCCATGCCGTACTCGGCCGCGAGACTGAATCCGCCCAGCGCACGCAGCGGCCTCCGGGTCTCCGCGCACGCCCTGAACTCGTACCACGGCACGCCCAACTCCGGCCTCGGCAGCGCGAAGACCTCGGTGACGCAGCCGAGCTCGAAGGCTGACATCCCCTCGAACAGGTACGCGGCCACTGTTGGTCCCGCGGCACGTTCGATACGCAGCATGGCGTGATCTTAGCGAACCATGGCGTTCACGCCACTTCTGGCGAGAGAGCCGGACCGCGATCCTGAACACCATGACAGCCATCGAACATTTCGCGGCCAAGCTCACGTTCGAGACAGACGTCGCCGACGTGCACGTCGCCATGGAGACCGAGGCGCCGGGCTTCGTCCTCGTCGACTCCCGTTCGCGTGATGCCTGGGACAAGGGCCATGTGCCGGGCGCCATCCACCTGCCCACGCGCGAGATCGAAAGCCGCGCCGCCGAGCTGATTCCGCCGGGGACCTCCGTCGTCACCTACTGCTGGGGTCCCGGCTGCAACGGCGCGACGAAGGCCGCGCTGGAGTTCGCCAAGCTCGGCTACCCCGTCCGCGAGATGATCGGCGGCTTCGAATACTGGGTGCGCGAAGGACACGCCTACGACGTCTAGGCGTACGTGCGCGGCACGTCCGTGGGCAGCGGGTGGTCGGGTTCGAGGCCGGGTAGGCCGTCGATGCTCTTGTTGTTGACCTCGGCCACGCGCTGCGCCCACTCCTCCGGCTGCCTGCGGCCGTGCACGGTGTCCAGCACCGGCCGCTCGTCCTTGATCTCCATATACGGGACCGAGTAGCCGCACGACGCCTGCGTGCTCTGGACATCCACCACGATCAGGCCGCGCAGCCCGGGATGTTCCAGGTTGAAGTGCGGCGCGAACTCGCGGAACTCGCCGTCGTCCGGGCGCACGTAGCGGCCGGTGCCATAGAGCCGGACGATGTTGGACTCGCGGTCGAACGAGCAGAACATGATCGTGATCCGCGAGTTGTCCCGCAGGTGCGCCTTGGTCTCGATGCCGCTGCCGAACAGCTCCAGGTACGCGAAGGTGTGCGCGTCGAGGGCCTTGAAGGTGTCCTTGTAGCCCTTCGGCGAGACGTTGACGCGCCCGTCGCCGAGCGGAGCGGTCGCCACGAAGAACATGTTCTGCTTGTCGATGAACTTCAGCAGCTTCGGGGTGATCTCGTCGTAGTACGTAGCCATCGCGGGTGCCCCCTTCAGGCGACTTCGGTCGGACGGACCATGATCTCGTTCACGTTGACGTGCCGGGGCCGGGTGACCATGTAGCCGATCGCGTCCGCGAGATCCCGCGGGTTCAGCAGTTCGAGACCGTCCTGACGGCTGCGGATCTGCGCGAGGATCTCCGGGCGGTTGGCCTCCTGCAGTTCGGTGTGCGTCGGTCCGGGCTCGATCACCGAGACGCGCACGTGCTTCGAGGCGAGTTCCTGCCGCATCGATTCGCTGAGCGCGCCCACGCCCCACTTGGTGAGGTTGTAGACCTGGCTGCCGGGACGCACCGTGCGACCGCCGATCGAGCTCACGTTGACCAGGTCGGAGACCCGGCGCGGGCCGTTCTCGGCCGCCTCGAGCAGGTGCGGCAGCGCGGCGTGCGTGCAGTAGAGCAGGCCGAGGACGTTGAGGTCGACCATCCGCTTCCAGTCCTCGACGCTGGCCTCCGCGGTCGGGCCGAGCAGCATCACGCCGGCGTTGTTGACCAGGATGTCCAGCCGGCCGTGCCGCTCGACGGTCTGCGCCACGACGTCCTGCGCGGCGGCCTCCTCGGTGATGTCGGCGACGATCGCACTCGCGGAGCCGCCGTCGGTCTCGATCCGCGCCACGAGCTCGTCGAGACGGTCCTTGCGCCGCGCCACGGCCACCACGTGCGCACCCAGCGAGGCCAGCTCGGCCGCCGTGGCCTGGCCGATTCCGCTGGACGCCCCCGTCACCAGCGCCGCGCAGCCGGAAAGTCTGTCAGTCATCGTACGTCCCCTCGGTAGGATCCGACTCGGCACTTCGGATCCTACCCAGTGGGTGTCGTGCGGCCCTACGTATTTCGTCGCGATCAGCCAAGTCGGGCGACCAGCAGGGCGACGTCGTCCTTCCAGGGCCCGTCCGGACGGTTGGCGGCCAGCAGTTCGTCGGCCACCGTGTCCAGCTTCTCCTCGCGCTGCCCGTCGAGCACCGCGCGGCAGCGGCCGAGGCCCTTGTCCAGGTTGTTGTCCATGCTCTCGAGCAGCCCGTCGGTGCACAGCATCAGCATCGAGCCCGGGTGGTAGGGCACCGTCCAGACCGGGAAGTCGTAGTCCTCCAGCACGCCCAGCGGCACGCCCGGCTCGTTGTGGTGCACCGAGCACTTCTCCGCGCCGATCGCGAGCACCGGCGGGATGTGCCCGGCCCGGCTGACCGCGAGGGTCCGCCGCTCCGGGTCGATCAGCGCGATCAGGCAGGTGGCGAACAGCGGATTCTCCGCGTCCTCGTTGACCTCGCAGACGAAGGCGTTCGCCCGCTGCATCAGAGCGCTGACGTCAGAGCTCTGCCCGGCGTAGGCCAGCAGCGTGGTTCGCAGCCGGTACATCATGCCCGCGGCCTGCACGTTGTGGCCCTCGACGTCGCCGATGATGAGCAGCGTCGTGCCGTCCACGCAGTGCACCGAGTCGAACCAGTCGCCGCCGACCTGGATCCCGGTGGTGGCCGCCTCGTAGCGGTGCGCGAGCTCCACGCCGGGACCGGGGCGCAGCGCCCGCGGCAGCATTCCGCCCTGCAGCGCCATCGCCAGGGCGAGCTCGATGTCATGGATCCTGGCCCGGTGCACGGCCTGGCCGATCGCGCTGGCCGCCAGCACCAGGAAGGCCCGCTCCGGCGCGTCGAAGGCACGCGGCGAGTCGAAGCCGATCATGCACACTCCGCGCATCCGCGGCACGCCCCCTATCGGGATCACCGCCGAGGCGACCGCGCCGGTCGCGCGCATCGCCTCCACCGACTGCGGGAAACGGCGCCGCAGCTCGGACGCCTCCGTGAAGAACAGCGGATCCCCGGTGGAGGCGGCCGTGCGCACCGGGCCGTCCGGGCCGATCCGCACCCGTCCCGCGGCCATCCCCAGGTTCCCGGCCTCCAGGATCACCTCGGCCGGCTGGCCGGCGTCCGTCACCAGCAGCCCGGTCGCGCCGAGGGCGGGCAGCGCGGCGGTGACCGCGGTGCGCAGCTCGGCCAGCGAACCCGCGCTGGCCAGGCCCGCGGTGACCTCCTGCATCCGCGCCGCCACCGCGGCCCGGCGCAGCGCCTCGATCTCGGCGGCGCGCCGCTCGGTGACGTCGATGATGATGCCCATCATCCGGCTCGGCCCGCCGGTCGTCGGATCGGCGATGACCCGGCCCCGGGTCTCCAGCGTGCGTATCCGGCCGTCCGGCAGCTGCACGCGGTATTCGAAGACGTAGTCGCCCACCCGCGCGAGCAGCGGGTCGAGCATCTCCAGCAGGTCCGCCACGTCCTCCGGCGGCACCTGGCCGAGGAAGGCCTCGAAGCGCAGCACCGGGTCCGGCTCGAGACCGTGCAGCTGGTAGGTCTGGTCGTCGCAGATCACCTCGCCGGTGCCGAGCACCCAGTTGTAGAAGCCCGCGGCGGCGTCGAAACCGCTCGGGGTGAAGCCGAGTTCTTCCCAACCTCCGTTGCTTCCCGGCCGGTATCCCACGTTTCCGGACTGTTCGCGCTTGCCGCGCCCGGAATCGCGTGGACCGCCGGCCGGTCGGTTGCCGCCGTTCGGGGGCAGCGTGGCCACCCCGCCCGGGCCCTTGGCCGTGCGGGGATCGCTCGCGGATGGCGTCATCGACCGCCTCCTCGTTTTCCGCTGACAGCCATACGGTAGCCGCATCGTCGCCCTCCGGCGTCGTTTTTCGGGAAGAATCAGGTCTCGGGAGTGGAAAATCGGGCGCCGTACGGCGCCCCCCGACACGCTTCGTCCGCTCCTTCCGGGCCCGCATCGAACGCGCTAGCGTGGAATTTCTCATGAACCGTCAGATGCCGGCGCCCGACGCCGTCCCCTTCGCCTCGACCGACTCCGTCGACGCCGCCGCGGCGCCGCTGCCCGGTGCCTGGCCGGTGCTCGGCCACGCGCCGGCGCTGCTGCGCGATCCCCTGTCGCTGCTCGCATCCGCGGGCCGCCTCGGTCCGGTGACGATCGCCCGGCTCGGTCCGGTGCGCGCGTACCTGGTGACCGATCCGACCCTGATCCGCTCGATCCTGGTGCAGGACGCGGCGGACTACGACAAGGGCTTCCAGTTCGACACCCTCAGGTCCCTGATCGGCGACGGCGTGGGCACCTCGAGCGGGTCCGCGCACCGCAGGAACAAGAAGCTGGTGCGCTCCGCGTTCGACCACTCCGCGGTGGACCGCTACGCGCTCGAGATGGCCGGTCAGACGGCGGGATTCCTGGACACGCGCTGGGCCGGGGCCGCGGCCGCCGGAAACGTCCTGGACGCGGCCGCGGAGATGCGGATGCTGGCCATGCGGCTGGTCACCCACTCCATGTCCGGCTCCGAGGTGGACGCCGACGAGGTCATGGCCGCCCTCCCCGAGCTGCTCTCCGGCGCCGGTCGCAGGGCCCTGCTACCGATCAGGACCCTGGAACGGCTGCCCACGCCCGGCAACCGCCGCTTCGAGCAGTCCCTCGCCGCGGTGCACGCCGTGGCCGACGGCATGGTGGCGCGGCACCGCGAACGCGCCGCGGCCGCCGATGCGGACGGGGCGGACGGAGTGGGCGCGGCGGAGCAGCCGACGCTGCTGTCCATCCTGCTCGCCGCCGTGGACGAGGACGGCACCGGCCTGACCGACGCGCAGGCGCACGACGAGATAATGACTCTGCTGCTCGCCGGGACCGAGACCGTCGCCGGGGTCCTGGCCTGGGCGCTGCACCTGCTCGCCGCCGATCCCGAGCTGCAGCGACGGATTCGCGACGAAGTGCTCGAAGTCACCGAGGGCCGCGCGCCGACCGTCGCCGAGATGCGCGGCCTCGCGCTGACCGAACGGTTCGTGAAGGAGATCCTGCGGCTCTACCCGCCGGGCTGGATCCTCGGCCGCCGCCCGCTGCACGACGTGCGGATGAACGACACGCTCGTGCCCGCGCGCAGCCAGGTGCTGCTCAATTTCTACGGCCTGCACCGCGATCCGGCCGCGTTCCCGGACCCGGAGCGCTTCGACCCGGACCGTTGGATCGACCCCGACCCGGACCTCGTCGCGGCCTACTACCTGCCCTTCGGCATGGGGCCGCGCGGCTGCCTCGGCGAGGGGTATGCGTGGACGGAGATCTACGGCGTGCTCTGCGCCGTGCTGAGCCGCTACCGGCTCGAATCCGTACCCGGCACCCGGGTGCGCGCCGTCGCCCGCACGACGCTGCACCCGGACACCGTGCCGCTGCGGCCGGCGCCGATCGATTGACCGGAGTCGAGGGGAACGGCCGCTACGGGGCGGAGACCTTGTAGCGGCCCGTTTCGTAGGACCACTCGAGATTTCCGGCGATCCAGTGCCGCAGATCGGCGGCGAAGCGGATCAGCCCCGGATTGCCCGAGGCCAGCAGCGGACGCTCGGCCGCGTAGTAGTCGGCTATGCGCTGCTCGAGCATCACCGCGCAGCGGTCCAGCGCCTGCTGCTCGGTCATCCCGTGCTGGCGCGCGAGCACGGTCGGCAGGCTCAGCACGTCGGCGGACGACTGAGTCTCCTCCTTGCGGTAGGAGACGATGTCGTTCGACCAGCAGATGATGTCCGCCACGGCATCGGATGCGGCCCGTACGGAAGGGTCGTACCATGCCCGGTCGTCGAGCTCGAAGCCGTTGATCGTCTCGATCAGGGCCAGGCAGGTGGCCACCGCGCCGCTGTGCCTGCGCATCCGGATGTACTCGTCGAGCGGCGCGAGCGTGCCGTGCTGCCGGCAGGTCGCCTCCCAGACCAGCGCGTAGAAGTACGAGATCACCGCCTGGGTGAACCTGCCCCACTGCACCGGTCCGGTCAGCCTGCGCAGCCGCCTGCTCAGGTCGGCCAGCGCGCCGCCGAACACGTCGCCGGGACCGGCGGTCCCGGTCTCCAGCGCGCTCAGCAGCCACACCGTGACCTCGGTCATCGCCGCCGGGTCGGATCCTATGTCCGACTCGTCGCAGTACTCGTCGTCGAACAGGAACAGCCAAGCCGCCCACGCGGCGCTCAGCAGCAGGCCGTCGAGGGTCGCATGCGGCGCGACCCGCCCGGCCAGGCGCGCGGGGGCGGTCGCGTGCAGGCGTGCGCGCAGCTCTGGACGGGCCGTCAGTCCGGAGTCACGAGCCCACCGCTCGGTCGCCACCCGCGCCGTATCGGTAGCCGGGTGCAGATCCGTCCCGAACGGGACGGCCAACCTCGGCACGACGACGGGCATGGAGCCCTCCTCCATGTGCAGGGTGAATCAATATTCTAGTAACCCCCGGAGCACCCGCACACGTCCGCCGCCGTCCGGTGGAAACTCTGCGGAGAGCGTGCGCCCCCGTCCCGTACGATGGTGCGGTGATCACTGCCTCCCATGTCGAAGTGCGCGTCGGCGCCCGAGTCCTGCTGGAGGACGCCTCCTTCCGGGTGGGTCCCGGAGACCGGATCGGCCTGGTCGGACGCAACGGCGCGGGCAAGACCACGCTGACCAGGATGCTGGCCGGCGAGGGCCAGCCCGCCGCCGGCAGCATCCACAGCTCCGGCCAGGTCGGCTACCTGCCGCAGGACCCGCGCACCGGGGACCTGGACGTCATCGCGCGCGACCGGATCCTGTCCGCGCGCGGTCTTGACGACGCAGTGCGCCGGATGCGCGTCGCGGAGAGGTCCATGGGCAGCGCGAACGCCGCGGAACACGACAAGGCCATGCGCCGGTACGCCAACGCGGAGACCGCGTTCCTCGCCGCCGGGGGCTATGCCGCCGAGTCCGAGGCCGCCGTGATCGCCTCCAGCCTCGGCCTGCCCGACCGGGTGCTCGAGCAGCCCATCGGCACGCTCTCCGGCGGTCAGCGGCGCCGGATCGAGCTGGCCAGGATCCTGTTCGGCGACAGCGAGGTGCTGCTGCTCGACGAGCCGACCAACCACCTGGACGCGGACTCGATCATCTGGCTGCGCGACTACCTGAAGAACTACAAGGGCGGTTTCGTCGTCATCTCGCACGACGTGAAGCTCGTCGAGTCCTGCGTGAACAAGGTCTTCCACCTGGACGCCAACCGCGGCGTCATCGACATCTACAACGTCGGCTGGAAGGCCTACCTGGAGCAGCGCGAGGCCGACGAGCGGCGGCGCAAGCGGGAGCGGGCCAACGCGGAGAAGAAGGCCGACGCGCTGTTCGCGCAGGCCGACAAGATGCGCGCGAAGGCGACCAAGACCATCGCTGCGCAGAACATGGCGCGCCGGGCCGAGCGGCTGCTCAGCGGCCTGGAGGCGGAGCGGGCCTCGGACAAGGTGGCCAAGCTGCGCTTCCCCAGGCCCGCGCCCTGCGGCAAGACTCCGCTGATGGCCAGCGGGCTTTCGAAGTCGTACGGCTCGCTGGAGATCTTCACGGACGTGGACCTGGCCGTGGACCGCGGCTCCAGGGTCGTCATCCTCGGCCTGAACGGCGCGGGCAAGACCACGCTGCTGCGGCTGCTCGGCGGCGTCGAGAAGCCGGACACCGGCAGCGTCGAGCCGGGCCACGGGCTCAAGCTCGGCTACTACGCGCAGGAGCACGAGACGCTGGACCCGCAGCGCACCGTGCTGGAGAACATGCGCAGCTCGGCGCCGGACCTGGACCTGGTCGAGGTGCGCAAGACGCTCGGCTCCTTCCTGTTCTCCGGGGACGACGTGGACAAGCCGGTCAGCGTGCTCTCCGGCGGCGAGAAGACTCGGCTCGCGCTGGCCACGCTCGTGGTTTCCAGCGCGAACGTGCTGCTGCTCGACGAGCCGACCAACAACCTGGATCCGGCGAGCCGCGCGGAGATCCTCGGTGCGCTGAGTACGTACGAGGGCGCCGTGGTACTCGTCACACACGACGAGGGCGCGGTGGACGCACTCGGCCCGGAGCGGCTGATCCTGCTGCCCGACGGGGTCGAGGACCTGTGGAACGACGGGTACCGGGACCTGGTCGCGCTCGCGTAGCCCGCGCGGGCGCGTGTGCGTGTGCCGCTGAGCGGACGCCGATTCCCGGTATCCGACAGAACGTCGATTGCCCTCCGTAACAGTCTCATAACGGGGAGGGCGTTTTGTCCTGAAATTCAGCGCTATTCCCGCAGGAAACCGGCAGGTACACGGGGAATACCATTGGAGTTTTCCGCGCGAACCAGTGGTCAACTTGCCCGCGAGGGGTGATCATGGGAGGCCAGAGCGCACATTCCCTGTGCAAGGTGGGACGTACCCCACACCCCCTCTAGGAGGCGCAAGTGGCCGAGACCCTGAAGAAGGGCAGCCGGGTCACCGGCACCGCGAGAGAGCAGCTCGCGACCGATCTGAAGAGCAAGTACGAGGCCGGAGAGTCGATCCGCGCCCTGGCCCAGGAGACCGGACGCTCGTACGGGTTCGTACACCGGATGCTCAGCGAGTCCGGTGTCACGCTGCGCGGACGCGGCGGTGCCACCCGCGGCAAGGCGCGTGCCGCCTAGCCCTGCCCTGTCACGGTATCACTGGTGGTCGCACCGGCGGCGACCGAGTCCCGGCATCGGCACAGCCAGCACGGAGCCACCCGGCGCGAGGACGGCGCCGGGTGGCTCGTTTGTCTTTTCGGTCTCGTTCCTTTCGGGCGGCGCGGAACTGCGACCGCGGTTGAGGTATCGTCCTGAGCGGGATCATCGAGAGCATGCAAGGCCCTTGTCGGCCGAGCGCAAGTGAAGGACGGGACCGAGGCCGTGACCGGTTCGAGCACTGCGATACAGGACGAGGCGTGGCCCGAGGCCAAGGCAGCGGCGGCGGCGCGCGCCGGGGTCCGGCTGCGGCTGGACGGCGAACTGGCCACCGTGGTGCTGGACAAGCCGGAGCGCCGCAACGCGATGACCCCGAGCACCTGGTGGCATCTGGCCGAGATCGGCCGCGCCCTGCCCGGCAATGTGCGCGCGGTGCTGCTGCGCGCCGAGGGCCCGTCGTTCTGCGCGGGCCTGGACCGCTCGGTGCTGATCGGCGGCCAGAACGGCGCGAAGACGCTGCTGGACCTGGCGACCGCCGACCAGGCCGACGCCGAGATGACCATCGAGGCCTTCCAGGAGGCGTTCACCTGGTGGCGCCGCCCCGACCTGATCACCGTGGCCGCGGTGCAGGGCCACGCCGTCGGTGCCGGCTTCCAGCTCGCCCTCGCCTGTGATCTGCGCCTCGTTTCCGAGGACGCCCGCTTCGCCATGCGCGAGATCACCCTCGGCCTGGTCCCCGACCTCGGCGGCACCAAGCCGTTGGTGGAACTGGTCGGCCCGGCCCGTGCCCTGGAGATCTGCGCCACCGGACGGTGGGTGGATGCCGAGGAGGCGCAGCGCATCGGCCTGGCCAACAAGGTCATCCCGAATGAAGAGCTCGCGATGGACGCCGAGGTCTTCGTCCGCGAACTGCTCGCCGCCGACCGCGACGCCCTCATCGAGACCAAGGCCCTGGTCCAGAGCGCGACCCGCCGCGACTACGACTCCCAGCGCGCCGCCGAGCGCGCCGCCCAGGTCCGCCGAATCCGCGCCCTCGCCGGACGGTAGCGGCCGCCGAACCTCTGGCCCGCCCCGCGCAAGGAAAATCGCCGCTCCGCGACTGGGACGACAGAGCGCCGCCCGATCCGCGTTCGGGGCGGGCCGCCCTCGTCGCAGCGCTCCTCGGGAGGCTTGGTGCCTCGGCTTCGCCTCGGTGAGACGGGTGTTCGACCGCCTCGCGACTGCCCTCGGGTCCCTCAGAGCACCCGGGTCAGTTCCGGGCGCTTCGGGAGTACGCCGTCGCCGGAGGAGGTGCCGGTCAGCCGGCGCCTGATCCAGGGCAGCAGGAAGGTGAGGAGCCAGCGCAGGTCGGACCACGTCCTGGCGCCGGGCCACGGCTTGCGGGCCGGGGGGAGGAGGGCGCGCCAGCCGAAGGCCGGCTCGTGGCCGAGGGCTTCGAGCACCGCCTCGGCGACGCGGCGGTGGCCCTCGTCGTTCAGGTGGATCCGGTCGACGGCCCACAGGCGGGGGTCGTCGAAGACCCGCGCGGAGTGCAGGTCGACGACGGCGGCGCCGTACTTCTCAGCCGTCTGATCCACGAACGCGTTGATCAGGTCCGCCTTGGCCTGGAAGCGTCTGGCGGACGGCATCCGCTTGGTGAAGTCGATCGCGCGGAACATCACGAGCCTGCCGCTGGACTCCGACAGCACCTGCGCGCATTTTTCGATCAGCGCGCAGACCGCCTCGACGTCGCAGCCGGGGCGCATTGCGTCGTTGAGGCCGCCCGCGATGCTGGCGAGATCCGGGCGCATCGCGGCGGCGAGGTCCAACTGGTCCGCGACGATCTGGCCGATCAGCTTGCCGCGTACGGCCAGGTTCGCGTACGTCAGATCCGGTTCGAGCGCCGCAAGGCGCCGTGCCACGAGGTCCGCCCAGCCGCGGTACACGCCGTCGCCCGGGTCGTCCGCGAGGCCCTCGGTGAACGAGTCCCCCACGGCCACGAACGTGCGCACCGCGCCCATCTCATCCGTCACCCGCACATTCAACCAGTTCGGCCGGACGGCCCGCCGCTCAGCGCAGCAGCGTCATGCCGAACTCGGCCGCGACGGCGGAGGGCTGCTTGGCGCGCGGCGGGGTGGGGCGGCGGGTGACGGGGGTGTCCGGGCCCGCGGCCGTGGCCACGCGGCGGAAGTCGATGCGCTTGCCGTCCGGCAGCTCGTCCTCCAGCAGCTGGGCCAGTGCGGGCCACACGTCGGCCTGCTGCCAGTCGCGCAGCCGGCGCCAGCAGGTCATGCCGGAGCCGTAGCCGAGCGCCTTCGGCAGCCGCTCGAAGCCGATGCCGCGGGCGAGCACGACCAGGATCCCGGTCAGCACGGCGCGGTCGTCCAGCGGCATCCGTCCGGGGTAGCGGCGCCGCCGGACGCGCACCGGGAGCAGCGGCTCGATCCGCGCCCACAGCTCGTCGGTGATCTCCGGGTCGCGCAGCGGCTGGCTGCGCCGCGGCCGGGGCACCTTGGGCAGCCCGGCGCCGAGCGCGGTCGCGCCGATCCCGCTCGGGGAGCCCGGGGCCAGGCCGGCGGGGCCGCGCGGGGCGCGGGGACGCGGCGGCATGACGGTCGACGCCGCCGCGGACGGGATTTGGATCGCCTCTGCCACGCCCCTACAACGCTTCATGCGCCGTTCCGGTCACGCTCCGAACGGTTACACTGCGCCACATGTCGTTCACCTCCGCCGGGCCGCCCGCGTCGCCCTGGCCCTTCGGCGATCCCGTCGCCACCGCGCTGCTCGGTCTGCTCGAGGTGGAACTGCGCGGCCACGGCCTGCGCTGGCGGGTCGTCGCGCCGGAACGGCTCGAGATCTTCCGCTCGGCCGCGGCGCGCCCCGAACGGACCATCGGAGTCGCCGCGCTGCGCGAGCGGATGGGCCGTGAGCCGAAGGCGGACTGGCCGGATCTGGTCGAGCAGGCCGTGGCCGACTGGCTCGCCGAGCCGAACGGCGGGCAGGACCACGAGGGCCGGCTGAACGGCGCCGCGAGCGCGACCGGCGACGCCGTACCCGCCTGGGCCGCGCCGCTGCGCTCCCGGCTGCTGCCCGCCCAACTCGCCGCGGCGACGGTCGGTGCGCTGGCCCGGCCCGCGCTGCCCGGGCTGAGCGAGGTAGTGCTCTGCGAAACCGGTCCGCGCGGCGGCGGCCGGCTGCTGGCGGCCGAACAGGTCGGAAGCTGGCCGGCCCGGCCCGCCGAGATCTTCGCCGCGGCCCGGGCGAACGTGCGTCGCCAGGGTGCGCTGCCGACCGAGCGGCGTGCCGTCGAGGGGGCGAATCTGACGCTGCTGAGCGGTCCCGGGCCGTACTGCCCGACGCACGTGTTCTGGCTCGGCGAGTACCTGCGCCGGGACGGGGTCGAGGTCAACGGGAACGGCGCGCTGGTCGTGCTGCCGCACCGGCATCTGGTGGCTTACCACGCGATCGAGACCCGGGAGGCCGTCACCGCGGCCGGAGCGCTGCTGCGGTTGGCGTCCCGGCAGTTCGAGACCGCGCCCGGCGCGCTCACCGACCAGATCTACTGGTGGCGCGACGACCAGGTCAGCGCGCTGCCGGTGGACAGCGTGGGGGAGACGATGACGATTCTGCCGACGCCCGAATTCGAGGACTTACTCGACCGGCTGCCCGCGATCTGAGGACGAGACCGCGGCCACCGGCTCCGCCTCGTCGAAATCCTCGTCGTCGTCCCAGTCCTCGTCCTCGTCGTCATCCCAGTCGTCCTCGTTGCCGACGCGCGCCTTGCGCTCCAACTCCTGCGCCTCGCGGTGCAGCAGCTTGAGCCAGGTGATCGGCATGATGATGGCGAACACCCACCACTGGATCATGTACGCGATGTACATGGTGTTGTCGTAGCTGGGCGACGGTACCGGCTGCGCCGCCGAGGACGAGGTGTTCGCCGGGGTGGACGTGTTGAGCTGGATCGAGCCGTCGTGCAGCGGATTCGCCACGCGGCTCTGCAGGTCCGACTTCGTGATCAGCGCGATCTCGCCGGCCGGCAGCTTGGCCGTGTCGTCGGTGATCCGGGTGTTCGAGGTGGTCTCGTCCGGCTGCAGCCAGCCGCTCACCGTCACGGTCCCGCCCGGCACCGGGGGCAGCGCGGGCATCGCGGTGGTCGGCGCGGTGCTGTCCGAGGTCGGGATCCAGCCCTGGTTCACCAGAATCGCCGTACCGTCGGGGAGCACCAGCGGGGTGACGATGTACCAGCCCGCGTTCTCGTTCTGCGAGCGGTTGCGCACCGCGAACTGGTGCGCGGTGTCGTAGTGACCGGTCGCCGTGACGGCGACCCATTGCTGATCCTGAGCGACGTCGTGTCCGATAGGGTCTACCGCATCGATGCCCGCGGGCTTGGCGTCCAGCTTCGCGTACACCAGGCCCTGGGAATCCGCCCGGTCCTTCCAGAGCGTCCGCTGCCAGTAACCCAATGCGATGAAGGCCGGGATCAGCAACAGCCACACCAGCGCGTGGAAGGCCATCCAGCGAGGCGAGAGAGCGAACCGGTACGAACGATGCACGGTCCCGACCGTACATCGTGTGCCCAGGTGACCTTTCAGCGGCCCCGTCGTTGGCAGCGCGAACCGAATCCGCCAAGGTTGACAAGGGGAAATCATGCTCAGGGGCTTCAAGGAGTTCATCGCCCGCGGGAACGTCGTGGAACTGGCCGTCGCGGTGGTCATGGGCGCCGCGTTCGGCGCCATCGTCAATGCCTTGGTGGGCGACATCATCACGCCGCTGATCGCCGCGATCTTCGGCAAGCCGGACTACAGCAGGCTCGTCTGGACCGTGCACAACTCGAAGATCCTCTACGGCTCGTTCATCAATGCCGTGATCTCGTTCCTGCTGATCGCGATCGGGGTGTACTTCTTCATCGTGCTGCCGATCAACAAGCTCAACGAGCGCGCCCGGGTCCGCCGCGGCCTGCCCGCGAAGCTGGACACCCCGGCCGGGCCGACCGAGGTGGAGCTGCTCACCGAGATCCGCGACGCGCTGGTCGACCGCGGCCGCGGCGCGGGCCCGAACTACCCCGCGAACTAGGACTGCAACGAGGACTACGCGGCGTCTTCGGACGGCGCCGGGGACGGGTCGGCCGTGCCGCGACCGAGCAGCGCGGCCACCCCGGCTCCGGCCAGGTCGGCGAGCATCGTCAGGCCGCGGGAGACCAGCGCGATCGCGGTCGCGGCGCCGCTGCCCACCATCGGCGAGAGCTCGGCGATCAGGATCAGCTCCCTGATTCCGGCGCCGGCCGGGGCGAGCACGATCAGGAAGCCCACGCACCAGGCGAGCGCGTACGCGCCGACCGCGGAGAGCAGCGCGGAGCCGCCGCCGTGGCCGAGCCGCGCCGTCATCACCCAGATCTGCAGGCCGTAGCAGAACCACGAGGCCACGTTGACCGCGATAGCGGTGCCGATCACGCGGCCGGTGAGCGGCGTCTCCGGCGCGGGCTTGCGCAGCAGCCTGAGGCCGTACGCGATCACCGGGTTGAGCACCTTCGGGTGCAGGCAGACCAGCAGCGGCGGGATGAACAGGAACGCCCACCAGTACGTGTGCGCCGAGCCGCCCGCCATGAACGGCAGGCCGATGAGCGTGGCCAGCAGCCCGGACGTGAGCCCGATCATCATCGCGAGCATCGCGGTGGTCGCCGAGCGCTGCCGCGGCACCTTGTACGTGCGGCCGAGCTCCATCTGCGCGAGCACCGGCCAGACCGAGCCCGGAATGTACTTGCCGAGCTGCCCGATGAAGAAGATCCGTGCGGACGCGCGGATCGGCAGCCTCGAACCCGCCGCGGACAGCAGCGAGCGCCACACCTCGAGGGTCAGCAGCAGGCTGAGCACGACGAAGGCCAGCGCCTCGATCGCCGCGACCACGCCGAGCCGGTCGATGCCCCGGCTGAAATCGGTCCACTGGCTGGTCACGGAGTAGATCCCGAGCCCGACCATCGCCAGCACGAACAGCAGCTTGAACGTGCGGCTCTCCACCGTTCGCAGCACGGTACCGACTGCGTGACGCCACGCAGGCGCGGGGCCCTGCTCGGGCTCGTCGGCGCGCGCGGCGGCGTCGGGGACGGCGGCGGACCGCACCGTCTCCGTGGTGCGAGGTTCAGGCATGCCCGAGAGCATACGCGCAGATCCTGAGCGACCAGCAAATACACACGCGTGGGCCTATTCCCAGGATGCACAGTGAATGGCCTACTGTGTGGTGCCATGCGGATCCTGTTCTTCGGCACGTACGACGTGAAGTCCCACCCGCGGGTGGGTGTGCTCGCCGAGGGGCTTCGGGCGCACGGCCACGACGTGGCCGAATGCAACGCGCCGCTCGGCCTGGACACGGCCTCCCGGGTGGCGATCCTGGCCCAGCCCTGGCGGCTGCCGGTGCTCGGCTGGCGGCTCGCCTCCTGCTGGTTCCGGCTGGCCGTCGGCTCGCGGCGCGGACCGACCCCGGACGCGATCGTCGTCGGGTACATGGGCCACTTCGACGTGCGCCTCGCGCGCATCCTGTTCCGCCGCAAGACGATCGTCCTCGACCATCTGATCGGCGCCGGCGACACCGCGCGGGACCGCAACCTGTCCGGCGGCGGGCTCAAGCCCAAGCTGCTGACCGCGATCGACGCCGGCGCCCTGAAGTCGGCGGACGTCATCGTCGTGGACACCGACGAGCACCTCGCCAACCTGCCCGAGGAGCACCGCGGCCGCGGCGTGGTCGTCCCGGTCGGCGCGCCGGAGGACTGGTTCGCGGCCGCCCCGGCGCAGGACGCGCCGAGTCACGGGAGCGAGGACGGGCCGCTGCGCGTCGCGTTCTTCGGCCTCTATACGCCGCTGCAGGGCGCACCCGTGATCGGCGAGGCGCTCAGCAAGCTCGCGGGCGCGCCGATCGAGGCCACGATGGTCGGCCACGGGCAGGAGTTCGAGGCCACCCGCAAGGCGGCCGAGGGCGGCTGCCCGACGAAGTGGATCGAGTGGGTCGACTCCACCGAACTGCCCGCGCTGGTCGCCGCGCACGACGTGTGCCTCGGCATCTTCGGCACCGGCCCCAAGGCGCTGCGCGTGGTCCCGAACAAGGTCTTCCAGGGCGCGGCGGCCGGATGCGCGATCGTCACCTCGGACACCGCGCCGCAGCGCCGCGCGCTCGGTGACGGCGCCGTGTACGTCCCGCCCGGCGACGCCACCGCCCTCGCCGACGCGCTGAACCGGCTGGCCGAGGACCGCGACGAACTGGCCGCGGCCCGCAAGCGCGCGCACGACGCCGTGCTCGAGCGCTTCGGCTGCTCCGCTGTAGTCGAAACGTTGGTGGAGCGGCTCGCTCCCTGAAGCGGCGCCATCATCCGCGAGCGCTACTATGTCCGCCCCGAATCCCCGCGATCTCTCCCTTGGACACGACTTGAGCAGTGAGACCCGAGACCACGATGCGCACGGTACGGGGGTAGGAGTGGCCAACGATCCCGGGGAGCCGTCGCCGGACAGCACGCCGGGCGCGCGACGCCGGCGCTTGCGGCGACCGCGTCTGGCCACCGCGCTCGCCGTCTTCGCCATCGCGCTGTTCGCGGCCTGGGGCATCGGCAGCCCGCTGATCGGCGGCGCGACCACGGCGGCGACCGGCAACATGGTCCAGGCGAGCCCGTACGCGCAGGCGGGATACAACGAGACCGTCGCCAGCAACGCGCTGCAGTACGACACGTACACCTCGGCGATCCCCGGCACGATCGTGTTCAAGAAGGCCCTGGAGAACGGCCAGTTCGCGGGCTGGGACCCGAACAACGACGCCGGCGGCACGCTCGGCTCGGTCCCCAACGACGCGCTGTTCTCCCCGCTCACCGTGCCGTACTACGTGCTGCCGACGTGGATGGGCCCGGCGTACACCGAACTGCTGATCATCATCTGCGCCGCGGGCGGCTCGTTCCTGTTCCTCAGGCGCCTGGGACTGTCCCGCGTCGCCGGGCTGATCGGCGGACTCGCGTTCGTCGGCAGCGGATTCATGGTCATGTGGGTCGACTTCCCGCAGAGCCGCACGGCCGCGTTCATCCCCGCGCTGTTCTGGACCGCCGAACGCTTCCTGCAGACCCGGCGGGTGCGGGACGCCGTGCTGATCTCGATTCCGATCGCCTCCATGCTGCTCGGCGGATTCCCCGCGGTCACGGGCTACGCGGGAATCACGGCGAGCCTGTACGTGCTGGCCCGGCTGGTCGCGATGCACCGCCACAAGCTGGACAGCCTGCGCCGGCTGCTGCTGACCGCGCTCGGCTACGTCGGCGGGATCGTGGGCGGCGTGGGCCTGGTCGCGTTCCAGTTGCTGCCGTTCCTCGGGTTCATGAAGACCTGGGTCATCATCGGCCGCAGCCAGACGTCCGACCAGCACCTCGATGCGACGACGCTGCTGACGCTCGTCGCACCCTGGGCGGTCGGCACCGGCAACACGGAATCGAACTACTTCTATCTGTCGCCGAACGCCATCGAGAGCATCGACTACATCGGTGCTGTGGCGCTCG
The DNA here is from genome assembly GCF_035552695.1 of Actinospica sp. Lineage (NCBI taxonomy): Bacteria > Bacillati > Actinomycetota > Actinomycetes > Catenulisporales > Actinospicaceae > Actinospica > Actinospica sp. The sequence goes on along the minus strand of NZ_DASZKT010000258.1, from coordinate 61,829 downwards.
TCCTGGCTCTCGTCGCGGTGGCCCTGCCCTGGCGTGCGCGACCGCTGCTGCCGCGCACGGTGTGGACCTTCGTCGCCTCCGCGACCGCCATCTGGCTGCTGCTGATCTACGTCGGCGGCGCTCCGCTCGCGGTGCTGCAGGACACGCCCGTCATTCGCACGGTCTTCGGGCAGAACTTCATCGGCCGCTCCCGCAGCATTCTCGGCTTCCTGCTCGCCGTGCTCGTCGCGATCGGGTACGACGTGCTGACGCGTCGCCGCGAGGCCGCTGCCGAATCCGGCGAGTCCGGCGAATCGGTGACCCCGCACCGCCTGCGCCTGCTCTGGCCCGCCTTCATCGGCCTGGCCACGTTCGGCGTGTTCATCGGCGTCCTGGTCACCGGCTACTCGGACGCCAAGCACGCGGGTGCGGCGGCGATCGGCCGTAGCGCCGCGCTGAGCCTGTTCAAGCACCAGATGGCGTACGCCGGGGCCTTCACATTGGCCGCGATCGTGTGCGTCGTCGTGCTCTGGTACACCGGCCGCGGAAGTCGCGACCCGCACCATACGCTCGACCTCGGCAACCTCACCCGCGGCGTCCGCTTCACCGCCGCCGCGGCCCTTCCGCTGCTGCTGGCCTGGCAGAGCTCTGTCTTCGCCTCGGAGTTCTTCCCGCGCTCGCCGGTGAGCACCTTCTACCCGGTCACCGACACGCACTCGTACCTCACCGCCAACCTCGGCGAGAATCGCTACGCGTCGACCTCGACCGGCATGGTCTTCGGCACCAACAGCGCCTATCCGCTGCGCGCCGTCAACGGCCACAACTTCATCAACCAGAGCTTCGGCGCGATGATCAACGCCATCCCGGACGGCGTGATCCAGTACGAGACCTACGTCGACTTCCCGGAGAACCAGGACACCGCGACCAGCCCGATCCTGGACCAGCTCGCCGCGAAGTACTGGGTCACCTCGCTCGCGGACTCGGTACTGGGCAAGCAGGTCAGCGCCAAGACCGACGGCAGCACGTACCAACTGAAGCCCGGTCAGTCGGTCACCGTCGCAGTCCCGGTCACCGGTCGCCTGCGCGGGGTCGGGGTCACGCCGGTCGGCACCGTCACGACGACGAAGAGCGACTCACTGGACGTCGTGGTGCGCAACGCATCCGGCGCCACCGTCGCGCAGACCAGTCGGCTCGCGGACACCCTCCAGGCGACGATGAGCGCGGGCTCGCTCTTCGAGGTCCCGGTCGCGGCCGACACACAGGCGGCGGGCACGACGTACACCGCGACGCTCACCTGGCACGGCGGCAAGCCGATCGACGTCCAGGCGGACGCGGGTTCGCCCGCACTCAGCGCGGTGGCCGGACAGAGCGACGGCCTCGAACTCGTGCACGTCGGCGACTCGGCGATCTACCAGCGGCTCAACGCCCAGCAGCGGATCCGCTGGGCCTCGACGGCCACGGTCGTCACCGACCAGAGCCAGCGTGTCAGCCTGCTGGCTTCGGGCGGCGTCGGCGCGAACGAGGTCGTGCTGTCGAAGTCCGGGCCGGCCGCGAGCGGCGCCCCGGCGAGCGTGAGCGTGGACCAGGACGGCAACGACGTGGTCAGCACCACCGTGGACGCGCAGGGCGCCGGCTACCTCGTCGTCGCAGACGCGGACCAGGTCGGCTGGAAGGCGACCGTGGACGGCCGGAGCGCCGTGCTGCGGGCCGCGGACCAGGGCGTCGTGGCCGTGCAGGTGCCCGCGGGAAAGCACGTCGTCACGCTGACCTACTCGGCCCCGCACGCCCGCCTCGGACTCGCCCTGACCGGGGCCACGTTCGTCATCCTGATCGGCGCCGTGGTCGCCGAAGCGTGGTGGTGGCCGCGGCGCAAGCGGCGCCGGGAAGCCGAGGTCTAGAGGTCTACGAACAAAAGGAGCCGGCCCCGGGATTGAAATCCCGGGGCCGGCTCCTTTGTGCCGCTTAAAGCCGTGTCACTCCCCGCGGGAGCGGACGATCAGGTCCGCGAGCAGGGCCAGCGACGCGATGATCAGACCGGTGAGGAACAGCAGGATCGTGTTCTCGGCGATCTTGAACGGGTGCGCGATCAGGTCGTAGACGGCCTTGACCACGCCGATCCCGATCAGCCACAGTGCCGGCGGCAGCAGAACCTTGATCGGGTTGAAGTACATCACCATCCGCAGCACCTGGAGGATGTAGCGGTAGGCGTCCTTGACGAACTTGAACTTCGACTTACCGGCCCGCTTCGAGTAATCGATGGGCACGTAGAAGATGTCGTGCTGGTTCGCCAGGAAGGCCATGGTGATCGTGGTGACGCAGGAGAACCCGGGGGGCAGCAGCCGCAGGTACGGCAGCGCCACCTCCCGGCGCATCGCGCGCATACCCGAGTTCAGGTCCGGGATCTTCTGGTTGATCAGCCGCTCGGCGATCTTCCGGATCACGAACTTGGCGGGCACGCGCAGGAACTTGTGCGAACCCTCCTCGGAGGTCCGCGCGCCGACGACCTGGTCGATCCGCGGGTTCTCCTTGAGGTGGCGCACCAACTCCGGGATGCGCTCGTTCGGGTAGCTCATGTCGGCGTCGGTCCAGACGACGATCTCGCCGTGCGCGATCTGCGTGCCGATGCGTCGCGCGGTGCCGGTGCCGCCATTGCGCTGGAACGGCTCGAGCCGCATGTGCGGGTAGTTCTCCTGCGCCTTCTGCAGCACCTCGAGGGTGTTGTCGGTCGACGCGTCGTCGATCACGAGCAGCTCATAGCTGAACTCGCTCGTGTCGAGGGCCTCGGTGATCCGCGCTATTTCCAGCAGGACGTGATCCTGCTCGTTGAAGCAGGGAAGCACGACGGTGACGTCGACCCGGTTGGTGGGTTGATCGTCCTCCGTCGCGGGAACGGGATCTGAGGTGGGAATCCGCTCGGTAAGGAGCATGAGCCTCTAGTCCATCTCTCTTGCGGGGAGCTGGCAAGATAACAGCGGCACGTGAAGCCAACCTGAGGAAGCCGGGCTAAACCGCAGCTCAAAGAATAACGTGTCGAGAAGTGTCGGACCTCCCCGGTAACGTCGGAAGGGTGTCCGAACCCATCCCCGCAGCGGAAGTTCTCATCAGGGCCCAGGGCCTGGTCAAGACGTTCCCCAAGAAGCATGGCGAAGCCTTTACCGCGGTCGCCGGCATCGACTTCGAGGTCCGGCGCGGCGAGGTGTTCGGCTTCCTCGGCCCGAACGGCGCCGGCAAGTCCACGACCATGCGCATGATCGGCTGCGTATCACCCGTGGGCGGCGGTCATCTGAGCCTGTTCGGCCTCGACCCGAACACCGCGGGGCCGCAGATCCGCGCCCGGCTCGGCGTCGTCCCGCAGGAGGACACGCTGGACGTGGAGATGCGGGTGCGCGACAACATGCAGGTCTACGGCCGGTATTTCGGCCTGCCGCGCGCCGTCATCCGCGAACGCGCCGCGCGGCTGCTCGATTTCGTGCAGCTCACCGACCGGGCCGAGGACAAGGTGGAGCCGCTGTCCGGCGGCATGAAGCGGCGGCTGACCATCGCCCGCGCGCTGATCAACGATCCGGAGATCCTGATTCTGGACGAGCCGACCACCGGGCTCGATCCGCAGGCGCGGCACGTGGTCTGGGACCGGCTCTACCGGCTCAAGCAGCAGGGCACGACCCTGATTCTCACCACGCACTACATGGACGAGGCGGAGCAGCTGTGCGACCGCCTCGTGGTGATGGACAAGGGCCGGATCGCCGCCGAGGGCGCGCCGCGCGAGCTGATCGAGCGCTACGCCACCCGCGAGGTGCTTGAGCTGCGCTTCCCGCTCGGCGAGCAGGAGCAGGCCGCGGAGAAGCTCGCCGGCATCGGCGAGCGGCTCGAACCCCTGCCGGATCGCGTCCTGGTGTACGCCGACGACGGCGAGGCGGCGCTGACCGAGGCGTACCGCCGCGGCCTGGAACCGCTCACCGCGCTGGTGCGGCGCTCCACGCTGGAGGACGTCTTCCTGCACCTGACCGGCCGGACGCTGGTGGACTGACGTGAGCACCGAGACCATCAGCGCCGCGGCGTCGGCGGCGGCCACCGAGCGCTCTCGAACGGTGCCCGGCGGCCTCGCGCTGAGCTGGCGTCAGTTCCTGTACTGGTACACGTTCTTCTACCGCACCTGGCGCGGCACCGTGATGTCCGCGATCCTCGGCCCGGTCATGTACCTGACCGCGATGGGCGTCGGCATCGGCACGCTGATCACGCACGGGCTGCCCGGCGGCGTGAGCTACCTGTCGTTCATCGCGCCCGGAGTGCTGGCCGCGACCGCGATGCAGAACGGCATCTTCGAGGGCTCCTTCACCGTGCTCGGCAGCGTCAAGTGGGCCGGGAACTACTGGGCCGCAGTCAACACCCCGCAGCGCCCGCAGGACATCATGTTCGGCACGGCCATGCAGGGACTCGCGCGCACCGCGGGCATGTCCGTGGTCTTCTTCGCAGCCATGGTCGGTTTCGGCACCACGCACTCGCTCTGGGCCGTGTTCGCCCTGCCGGTGGCGCTGCTGACGGGCGCGGCCTTCCTGTTCCCGATGATGGCGTACTCGATCACGCTGGAGAACGACCAGCCGCTGATGGTGGTCTTCCGCTTCGTCATGACGCCGCTGTTCCTGTTCTCCGGCACCTTCTTCCCCTGGCAGCAGCTGCCCGCGTGGATGCACCCGATCGCCTTCGCCACCCCGCTGTGGCACGGCGTCGAACTGTGCCGCGAACTGACCCTCGGCACGGTGACGGCGGCCTCCGCCGCGATCCACCTCGGCTACCTGCTCGTCGCACTTGCCGTGGGCATCGCGCTGGCCCGCCGCAGCTTCACCCGCCGCCTCTACCTCGAACGCTGACCGGAGAGACAAACCAAGCCATGACCTCGTACGCGCTGCAACCTCGGGTGGCGCCCCGGCTGCCCGGCGCCTTCGGCACCCGCCGATCGCTGCGCCTGGTGGAGCGCAACATCGTCTCCTACCGGCGCATGTGGCTGCTGTTCCTCACCGGCGCCCTGGAGCCGATCTTCTATCTGCTCTCCCTCGGCGTCGGCCTGGGCCAGCTGATCCCGAACGTGACCGGGCCGGGCGGCGGGCCGATCACCTACGTGCACTTCGTGGCCCCAGCGCTGCTCGCCACCGCCGCGATGAACGGCGCCATGTACGACGCCACCTTCGGCATCTTCTTCCGGCTCAAGTACGGCAAGGTCTACGAGGCCGTACTCGCCACGCCGCTGACCCCGCCGGACATCGCGCTCGGCGAGCTGGCCTGGTGCCTGATGCGCGGCGGCTTCTACGCGGTGGCCTTCACCATCGTGGCCGCGTTCTTCGGCGTGCTCGCCTCGCCCTGGGCGGTGCTCGCGATCCCGGCCGCGCTGCTCATCGGCCTCGGCTTCGCCGGGCTCGGCATGGCGATCGCGACGTTCATGAAGTCCTGGCAGGACTTCGAGGTCGTCAACCTATTGATGATGCCGATGTTCCTGTTCTCCACCACGTTCTTCCCGCTCGGCGTCTACCCGCGCGGGCTGCAGCTGTTCGTGGAGATCACGCCGCTGTACCAGGGCATCGAGATCGTCCGGGGCCTGATGCTCGGCGTGGTCGGGCCGAGTCTGCTGCTGCGCTGCCTCTACCTGGCGGTGATGGCCCTGGGCGGCCTCGCGATCGCGGCCCGCCGCTTCGGCAAGCTGCTCACGGCCTAGTCCTCGTCGTCGTCCTCTTCGTCGCCGTCGTCATCCACCGCGCCGACGGGCACGCCCCGCAGTTCCCGCCGGAGATGGACCACGTACCAAGACCCGAGAATCCCGATGAACAGCCACCACTGGAACGCGTAGCAGACGTTCAGCGCGTCCCATGTGGTGCCGTGCGGGGGCAGCGGGGCCGCGACGAGTTGCAGACCACCGGCGAGCGAAGCCGGGTCGGTCGCTGTCACGTAGCCGTCGTTGAGGTGGTAAGGCCACTGGTTCACCAGTTCGGCGGGGGAGATGTACTGGATCTCGTCCGCCGCCGTGACCTTCCCCGACGCCTGCGTCTCGGAGATGCCGTTGGCGTTGACCTCGCCGGTGGTGGACTCCGGCTCGGCGGCCCAGCCCGTGATCGAGATCCGCCCCTTCGGCGCCGCGGGAATCGCGGGCACCGTCCCGCCGGACGCCGACAGGAAGCCCCGGTTCACGAGCACTGCCTCGCCCGAGCCGGTGACCAGCGGCGTGAGCACGTAGTAGCCGGTGTGCCCGTTCAGTACGCGCCCCGGCACGAGCAACTGCCGGGCCGAGTCGTACGTGCCCGTCGCCGCGATCGCCTGCCCGACCTGGGTGCCGTTCAGCCCGCTCGCCGCCGTGATCACGGAGCCCACCGGCTCTGGCGTGCGCCAGGCCTGGAGTTCGGCCGTCGTGAGCGGCGCCACCTTGTGCCCGACGTCCCACTGCCAGCGGCCGAGCAGCGCGAAGGCGATCATCAGCACCAGGATCCCGACGTGCGCCGCCAGCCAGCGCGGCCGGCGCAGGTCCTCGGGCGTGAGCCGGGGGACCAGCACCAGCACGTCCTCGGTCCCGTCCTCGGCTGAGTCAGCTGGGGACGACGCGACCGTCGGTGCTTCGGTACTCGACACGACTGCCAGTATCCGTCCTGTCCGAATCGCCTATCCCACCGGGGTCAGGCGGAGGGCAGCGCTTCGGATTCCGCGGTGGCCGCGGCCTGCTTGGCCGCCTTCTTCTGCGCGACCCGCTCGGCCCGCGCGGCGTCCTTCGCGGCCATCTCGGCGTCGCGCCGGTCGATGTGCCGCAGCGTCCAGTGCGCGACCAGCGGCGAGGCGACGGGCAGCAGGCCGGCCAGCGCCATCACCGCCATGTGCGGGATGGACACCCGGTAGCGGAAGGCGACTACCAGGCAGATGATCACGTACAGCGGGTAGAGGCCCATGCCGTGCACGATGCCGAGCCCGTTGCCGAGCCCAGGCGAGTTCGCCCACCACTTCAGCGGAAGCGCGACGAGCTCCAGGATCGTGATCGCGGTTCCGGTGATCCAGGCGAGCACGACGTAGGCCTTGAGCAGCGGCGGACGGGTGCTGAAGGCGACGGGCGGGACCGCGGTCGTCTCGGTCATGGCGGGCATCCTCGGGGCGTGGTGAGCGGAGTCCTTCCGGATGGCAGCGTAATCGCCCTTTTCCGCGGCCCCGCGACCGGGGGTCCGCCGGGCGCCGAGGCCCAGGTCTCGGCCTCGGTCCCGCCGCGGCAGCGTCCGGAACCTGGCACAGCCGCGCGTTCGGTTCCGGACGCCGGAGTCACGGCCCGTCACTCGCCCGCCATTCAAGGTGCCAACAGGCACGCCGTTCGGATACCGTCGTGCCATGCCTGAGACGTCGTCGTCCGTCACACAGCCGTCGATCCCGACTCCGCTCGCCGGGGTCCCGACCACCGCCACGCCCGCCGAGGTCCGGCAGGCCGCGGAGGCCCTGAAGTCCGCCATCGACGCGCACCTGCGGGCGGTGGAGTCCCGGGTGGACGAGCTCGACCCGGCCGTGCTCGAGGCCTTCGACGCCCTCGCGGCGGCGGCCGAGGAGTACGACGAGCTGCTCTACGCCGTGCACGACGAGGTCACTCCCTTCGAGGTGATGACCGATTCGGAACCGGAGTACGCCGGCCCCGACGAGGTCGAGGCCCTGTCGGTCTTCATCCGCCGCGACTACCTCGTCGCCGACCCCGACGCCCTCACGGCCGCCGCGCGCACCGCGGCCGAGGGCGTGGACCCGGAGACCGCGACGACCCGCACCGCCCTGCTCGACATCTTCGACTCCTACGACGCCGACGAGATCGCCTACCGCGCCGACGAGCTCGGCCTGCAGCCCGCCGACTCCACGATGTGGGTCGTCGCCGCCGACCCCGAGGGCGTCGTCGGCTGGCACGACGACCCCTTCTCGGAGGTCGACGCCGAACTCGTGCTGTACCGCGACGACGTCATCGACGAGGACTCCGACGATGAGGACGACGAGGACGAGGACGAACTCGAAGAAGCCGAGGACATGCTCCCCGGCTAGGAAGTCGCTGCTTCGCGACTGTGATGATCAAGCGGCGCCCGGCTCGGGCGGTTCTCGGCTCGCGTGGGCGGCAGTGGCTCGCGGGGGTGGGTGCTGGGTTGGGCGGTTCCAGGTTCGGTGGCCGGAACTGTGCTGGCGACGACGTCGAGCTTGGCGGCCCGTGCGTTGTCGCTTTGCGTTCGGATAGTCGCCGCTTCGCGACTGTGATGATCAAGCGGCGCCCGGCTGACGCTGTTCTCGGCTCGCGTGGGCGGCAGTGGCTTTCGAGTCGGGCCGCCCGAGGAGCTTCGCTCCTCGGGCGGCCCTCAGCTCAGGGTTTCCAGAGCGAGCCGGGCAGTTCGCCGCTGGCGATCTCGGCGACTCCGCGCTCCGTTGTCAGGGCGCTGACCAGGGCGGCGGGGGTGACGTCGAAGGCGGGGTTGTGGGCGCGGGACTCGCGGGGGGCGGCGCGGCCGAGGACCTCGGCCTCGTCGCGTAGCTCGACGTGGATGTCGGCGCCCGAGGCGGTGCGAAGGTCGACGGTGCTGGTGGGGGCGGCGACGAGGAAGGGGACTCCGGCGTGGGCGCAGGCGAGCGCCACGCCGAGAGTGCCGATCTTGTTGGCCGTGTCGCCGTTGGCGGCTACTCGATCGGCGCCGACGATGGCAGCGTCGACGTGTCCTGTGACGATGGTGCTCGCGGCGGCGGAGTCGGCTTGGACGAGGTGCGGGATGCCGAGGCGGGCGAGCTCCCAAGCGGTGAGCCGTGAGCCTTGCAGCAGCGGGCGGGTCTCGTCCACGTAGACGACCTCGACCAGGCCGCGCGCGTGCAGTTCGCGGACGACGCCGAGCGCCGTGCCGCAACCGGCGGTCGCGAGCGCGCCCGCGTTGCAGTGCGTCAGCAGGCGCAGCGGGCGGCGGGTGCTCGCTCCGGAGTCTTCGAGCCGCGCCAGCAGCCAGTCGGCGCCGAGCGCGGAGAGCGTGCGGTTGGCCGCGAGGTCCTCGTCGAGGACCGCATGCGCCTCTTCGAGCACGGCGTCGAAGCCCTCGTCGATACGAGCGGCCGCCCGATCGACGCCTGCCGCCAGGTTGACGGCGGTCGGCCGGGCGGCGCGCAGAGCCGCGATCCGGTCACGGATCTGGTCATGATCGTCGCGCAACAGTGCCAGGGCGACGCCGTATGCCCCGGCCACGCCGAGCGCCGGGGCTCCGCGCACCGCGAGCCGCCGGATCGCGGCGATCAGCTCGTCGACGCTCGTGAGATCGACATACGTCAGCCGCGCAGGCAGCGCGGTCTGGTCGATGATCCGGACCGCGCCGTCGTGCCAGGTGACGGGACGTATGTCGTCGATCATCCTCAGCCCCGCAGCGCTTGGGCGAGGCGCGTGCGGCACGGCGTGTGCGGACGCTGTTCCACTGCCTCGGCGAGCGCCTGGCCCGCGCCGTGCACCACGGACAGGTGCTGCGTCGCGGGCGCGAAGGCTCCCACGACCGCGGACCGCGTCAGGGCCGAGGCCGAGCCGCCGTCCAACACGGCGACGACCGCGGGCCAGCTTCCGCCCTGCGCCTCACGCAGCGTCAGCGCCCAGGCGTGCCGCAGCGCCCGCGCGGCCGCCGGATCGAGCCGCACGGTCCCGCTGCCCGCCGCCTCCGCGTCGCCTTCCTCGTCCTCCGGCCCGACCCACGGCTCATCGAGCCGCAGGATGAGCCCGCCGGCTTCCGCTTCCGCCACCGTCCCGGTCTCGCCGCCGAGCAGCCCGAACTCCACGAGCCGGCCGCCCTCGCGCACGACGACGCGGTCTCCGGCGTCGAAGCCGCCGCACGCGCCCGGCCCGGGGTTCAGCCGCTCCTTCAGTGCCGCGTTCAGGTCGTCGGCTCCGGCCGGACCCTGTTCGCGCACCGCGATCGCCTGCACCTGAGCTCCGGAGAGGCCGAGCGCGCGCGGGATGGAGTCGGCCACGAGCTGCACGGTCCGCAGCCGGGTCTCGGCCGGGTCGCGCACCGGGATGATCTTCACCTCGTTCGACTGGCCCTCGCCGAGGATCTCCATCGGCGGCAGACCGCCGTAGCGCACCGCGTCGACCAGCGCCGTCAGCGGACCGGTCGGCCGTTTCTTGAGCTCGATCCGCGGCACGCTGCCGCCGAACTCCGGATCGTCGATCTCCATCAGGTCGCGGAACAGCCGCCCGGGACCGCTCGCGGGCAGCGCGATCGGGTCGCCGCACAGCACGAGGTGGGTTCCGTCCGACAGCAGCTCCAGCAGGTCGACGCCGAGCTCCAGCGGCACGAGCTGCGCGTCCGCGATCACGACGACCGCGGCGGGCGCGTACCGGTCCTCGTCGTCGTTCAGGGTCCTGAGATCGACGGCGTCGAATCCGGCCGCGGCCAACGCGCGCAGCCCGGCCGGGCTCGGGCTCGCCAGCACCGCGCCGGGGAACGCCGCGGCCACCCGGCCGGACAGCTCGGCCGCGCCGCCGGTGACCAGGGTCAGGCCGCTGCCGGCCACCGCCTCGATCACTCGGCCGACCCGCTCGATCTCCGCGGCGTCCGAGCCGGCCGCGTCCGCGAGGTCGAAACCAGCACCCTGCTCGACGGGGGTCGCCGTGGCCAGTAGCCGCTGCACCGCCTCGGCCGCCGACTGCTCGAGGAACGCCCACTGGTCGAGCGCCAGCAGCGTGTACGGGCTGGTCAGCATGCTCGCGGGATCATCGTCGTCCGCGGTGTCCACGGCCTCGAACTCCGCGTCGCCGTCCGCCGCCTGCCCCTGCCCCTGTCCTTGCGCCTGCTCCGCGGCCGCGGCCAGGGCGAGCCGGTCCGCGAAGACGAGCGCGGTTCCCGCCTCGACGGCGTCGGCGATCGCCCCCGCCGGATCCGGCACGCCGAGACCGCCGAGGTCCCGGGCCACCGCGTCGGCGGTCACGGCCGTGTGCCCGAGCCGAGCCGCCCGGCGAAGCAGGGCACTGACGAGCGCCCGGCTGCGCCGCGCGTCCGCCGTCAGCTTGTCCCGCGCGTCGATGCCGAGCAGCAGCCGCGCGAGATTGTCGGCGGCGGCGGGCTGCACGCCCGGGACTTCGAGCACCAGCCAGGGATTCTCGACCAGTCGGCCCGACGCCTCCTCGCCCTCGCCGAACTCCGCTCGCAACTGCCGCGCGAAGGACGCGGGCGCCCCTTCGGCGGACAGCCAGCGCGTGATCGCCTCATCGAAGACCGGCGGCGCACCGTTGGCCGGCGCGGCGTACGCGGGCTTCTGCCGCCGCCGCGGCACCCGCGCGGCAGGCTCCCCGGGCGCCGCGATCACAGCGGGGGCTTCGGTTTCCGGCGCGGGCGCGGGCTCAATCTCAGCCTCGACCTCAGGCACGGACTCCGGCTCCGGCTCGTACTCATCCGCGACCGCCGCGACGGCCGACTGGACGACTTCCGCAGCCTCCTGAGCGGCAGCACCCTCCTGAGTGGCCACCGCCTCGTCCTGCTCCACGTCCTCGGCCGCCAGCGCCTCGCGTTCCGCGATCCGCTTGGTCTCGACCATCCTGGCCGCCTTCGCCGCCGCGGCCGATGCCGAGGTCATCGCGGTCAGTGCCTGGCGCCCGCCGGCCACCGCCGAGATCGCCGCGTCGGCCGCCGCGCGCTGGGCCGCGATCTTCGCCGCCCGCTGCCGCGCGGCGGCGTCGCTCTCGCCCGCGGCCTCGCGCGACTTCTCGCCGGCCCCGCCCTCGTCCCGCTCCATGCGTTCCTAACCCCTGTTCCAGCCGTGATCCGGGTAGTCCATCGCGGGCGCCGACACGTCGTCGAGCGCCGACCGGATCTCCCGGGGCAACGTCAGTTCCTCCGCGGCGAGCGCGCCGCGCAGTTGCGCCGGAGTGCGCGCGCCGACGATCGGCGCCACCACCCCGGTCCGGTCGCGCACCCAGGCCAGCGCGACCTCCAGCGGAGCCACGCCGAGACCGTCCGAGGCCGTCGCGACCGCGTCCACGATCCGCCGCGACTCCTCGTTCAGGTACGGCTCCACGAAGCCCGAGAAGCGGTCCGAGGCCGCCCGCGAGTCCGAGGGCATGCCCATCCGGTACTTGCCGGTCAGCACGCCGCGGCCGAGCGGGGACCAGGGCAGCAGCCCGACGCCCAGCGCCTCGGCCGCCGGACCCACCTCGCGCTCGATCCCGCGCTGCAGCAGCGAATACTCCATCTGCACCGAGGCGATCGGCGCGCGTCCCGGCACGGCCTTCTGCCAGGACGCGGCGGCGGCCAGCTGCCAGCCAGAGTAGTTCGCCACGCCGACGTACCGCGCCTTGCCCGAGTGCACCGCGGTGTCCAGGGCCGCGAGGGTCTCCTCCATCGGCGTCCGGTCGTCGTACGCGTGCAGCTGCCAGACGTCCACGTAGTCGGTGCCGAGCCGCTCCAGCGAGGCGTCCAGCGCCGCCAGCAGATGCCGCCGCGAGGCGTCGAACCGCCGGTCGCTGAGCGGCACCGAGACGGCCTTGGTGGCGATCACGATCTCGTCCCTGATGCCCTCGACCAGCCGCCCGAGCAGGGTCTCGGCCTCGCCCTCGCCGTACACGTCCGCGGTGTCCACCAGGTTGCCGCCCGCGTCGAGGTACGCCTTGAGCAGGTCGGCCGCCTCGCCCTCGTCCGTGTCCCGGCCCCAGCCCATCGTGCCCAGACCGAGTCGGGACACGCGCAGGCCGGTGTGCCCCAGATGCCGTTGCTCCATGCCAGGAAATCTACCGGGCTCGGCCGACAGGTGAAGGGGCTGTCACTCGTCCGGCGGCGGCGTCGTAACGCGCACACCCGTTCGGCCTACAAGGGAAGGCCGCCTGACGAGGGCCGCGCCGCCTTCCCCCCGATGTTACCTACGAGTAGGGTGATCCGCGGGACGCTGCACGGGCCGACCACGAGCCGACACGGTAAGGACCATCGATGAAGCTGGGTGTGAACCTCGGGTACTGGGGCGCGGGCAACGACGGCGACAACCTCGCGCTGGCCCGCGAGGCCGACCGCCTCGGATACGCGGTCTGCTGGGCCGCCGAGGCGTACGGCTCGGACGCGGCCACCGTGCTGTCCTGGGTCGCCGCGCAGACCGAGCGGATCGACATCGGCTCGGCCGTCTTCCAGATCCCGGCGCGCACCCCGGCGATGACCGCGATGACCGCCGCCACCCTCGACTCGCTGTCCGGCGGCCGCTTCCGGCTCGGCCTCGGCGTATCCGGACCGCAGGTCTCCGAGGGCTGGCACGGCGTGCGCTTCGCCGCCCCGCTCGGCCGCACCCGCGAGTACGTGGACATCATCAACCTCGCCTTCACCCGGAAGAAGCTCGAGTACCAGGGCAAGCACTTCCAGCTCCCGCTGCCGGACGGCCCGGGCAAGCGGATCCAGCTGACGGTGCACCCGGTCCGCGAGCACATCCCGGTCTACCTCGCCGCCGTCGGCCCGAAGAACCTCGAGCTCGCCGGCGAGATCGCGGACGGCTGGCTCGCCGTCTTCTTCAGCCCGCGGCACGCCGCCGAGCAGCTCGCCGCGATCCGGGCCGGCCGGGAGAAGATCGGCAAGACCATGGAAGGGTTCGACGTCGTGCCCACCGTCCCGATCGTCGTGGACGAGGACGTGGAGCGCGCCGCCGAGCAGGTGCGCTGGTACGCCGCGCTCTACATCGGCGGCATGGGCAGCCGCGAGCAGAACTTCTACAACCAGCTCGCCTGCCGCATGGGCTTCGAGAAGGAGGCCGCCCGGGTCCAGGAGCTCTACCTGGCCCGCGAGCACCGCAACGCCGCCGCCGCGGTCCCGCTGGAGTTCATCGACGCCACCTCGCTGCTCGGCTCGCCGGAGCGGATCGCCCGGCGGATGGCCGACTTCGAGGCCGCGGGCGTGACCACCCTCTCGCTCACCCCGTTCGCCGCGACCCAGGACGAGCGCCTCGCCGCGCTCGGCACGGCTGCGAGGCTGCGCGGCGCCGCGGCGTAGGCTTGGCTCCGATGACCACAGTTCTGCTTGTCCGACACGGCCGCAGCACCGCGAACACCGCCGGAGTGCTGGCCGGGCGCACACCCGGGGTGAACCTCGACGAGCACGGCGAGACGCAGGCCGTCGAGCTCGCCGCCCGGCTCATGCCCGTGCACCTCGACGCCGTCGTCTCCAGCCCGCTAGAACGCACCAGGCAGACCGCGGAACGCCTGGTCGCCGCGCGCGAGGGCACCCTGTTCGAGGTGGACGAGCGGTTCACCGAGTGCGACTACGGCACCTGGTCGGGACGGCCGCTGAAGTCGCTGGCCGAGGAGCCGCTGTGGCGCGTCGTGCAGGCGCACCCCGCCGCCGCCGCGTTCCCGGACGGCGAGTCGCTGGCCGCGCTCTCCGCCCGCGCGGTCGCCGCCGTGCGCGCCTGGAACGCCAAGCTCGGCGAGCAGGCCACCTACGCCGTCGTCTCGCACGGCGACGTGATCAAGGCGATCGCGGCCGACGCCCTCGGACTGCACCTGGATCTGTTCCAGCGCATCCACGTCGACCCCTGCTCGCTGACCGTGATCCGCTACCACGGAACCCGGCCGAGCGTGCTGCGGCTCAACGACGTCGGCGGCGACGTGAGTGCCCTGATCCGTGCGATGGAACCGGCGTCCGAGGCAGGTGAGGCGGGTGACGCGCCCGTGGGCGGAGGGGCGGGCTCGTGACAAGAGATCCGTTGTACGGTAAGCCTACGAAGCCGTCCGCCGAATGCGCTTCGAGCACTCTTGGGAGGCCCGGTACCTGTGCCTAGGCAGCTGTTCGTGTACGACCCGCCTGAGCGGTTCGTCGCCGGCACCGTCGGCGAACCGGGCAACCGCACGTTCTACCTGCAGGCGCGCTCCGGGTCCCGGGTCACCTCCGTGGCGATGGAGAAGGAGCAGGTATCGCTGCTGGCCACGCGCCTCGGCGAGCTGCTGGACGAGATCGTGCGGCGGACCGGGGCCGTCTCCGGGATCCCGGAGACCGTGCCGGCCGGCCTGTCCGACACCGCCCCGCTCGAGCAGCCGATCCTGGAGGATTTCCGGGTCGGCTCGCTCGCCCTCGCGTGGGACGAGTCGCACTCCCGGATCGTGATCGAGGCCGGCGCGGTGACCGAGGTGGAGGACGCCGCCGAGCCGCTGTCCGACGATCTGTTCGCCGAGGCGCCGGACGCGCTGCGGGTCTACATCACCGGCGGCCAGGCCCGCGCCTTCGCCGCCCGGGCCGACGCCGTGGTCGCCGCCGGACGCCCGCCGTGCCCGCTCTGCGGCCTCCCGCTCGATCCCGACGGCCACGTCTGCCCGCGGCAGAACGGCTACCGCCGCCGGACCGGGTGAGCACAGCGATGGACGGGGGACCTGACGCGATGAACGGGATCGAGCGGCTGCTGCGGGGGGGCGAGCTCACCGTCGAGGGCAGGCTCACCGAGGCCTCCAACGCGACGCTCTACTGCCGCGTCGAGCTCGACGGCGCGAGCGTGGCCTGCGTCTACAAGCCGGTCGCGGGCGAGCGGCCGCTGCACGACTTCCCGGACGGCACCCTCGCGGCCCGCGAACTTGCGGCGTACGCGGTGAGCGAGGCCGCGGGCTGGCGCATCGTGCCGTGCACGATCGAGCGCGACGGTCCGTTCGGCCGCGGCATGGTGCAGCAGTGGATCGAGGACACGGACCTGTCCGGCGCGGTGACCGTTCTCAAGGATCTGCGTTCCCAGGACGCCGAGGACTGGTGCCCGGTGCTGGCCGTGCAGCTCTCCGACGGCTCGGACGCGGTCCTGGCACACCGCGACGGACCGGCGCTGCGCCGGATCGCGCTGTTCGACGTCGTGGTCAACAACGCCGACCGCAAGGGCGGCCACCTGCTGCCGCTCGCCGACGGCACGGTGCTCGGCATCGACCACGGCCTGACCTTCCACGCCGAGGACAAACTCCGCACCCTGCTGTGGGGCTTCGCCGACCGCGAGCTCGAGCCGGTCGAGCGCGCCGAGTTGGAGAAGCTGCGCGACGACGAGCAGCTCGCCGGGCGGCTGGCCGAGCTGCTGACCCGCGCGGAGCTCGCGGCCTTCCGGGAGCGGATCGAGGAGCTGCTCGCGGTCGGCGCGCTGCCGGGACCGGACGGCCGGATGCGCCCGGTGCCCTGGCCGCCGGTGTGAATTCGCGGTGAGTTCCGTCACCGCCTGGACGGAAATGGCGCCGATCAACGCAGGGTAAGTTAGTCGGTATGGATGCCTGGCCTACCACCCACCTGCCCAAACTGCCCGGACTCGGGCAGCCGCCGCGGCTCTACGACTCCTCGGCCGGCGGCCTCGTCGACACCCCCGCCCGCCCCGCCGCGGACGGTCCGGCCAGGATCTACGTCTGCGGTATCACTCCGTACGATGCCACCCACCTCGGGCACGCGGCCACCTACCTGGCCTTCGATCTGGTACAGCGGGCCTGGCTGGATGCCGGATACGACGTGCGCTACGTGCAGAACGTGACAGACGTCGACGACCCGCTGCTGGAGCGGGCCGAGCGCGACCAGGACGACTGGCAGGTGCTCGCCATGCGCGAGACCGCGCTGTTCCGCGAGGACATGACCGCGCTGCGGATCCTGCCGCCGTACCGGTACATCGGCGCCGTCGAGTCGATCGGCCTGGTCGTCACGCTGGTGCAGCGGCTGCTCGAGCAGGGCGCGGCGTACCACGTCGATCAGGACATTTACTTCGACGTGCACGCGGACCCGGACTTCGGCAGCGTCTCGCGGCTCGACCCGGGCCTGCGCGAGAAGATCTTCGCGGAGCGGGGCGGCGATCCGGATCGGCCGGGCAAGCGGCATCCGCTGGACTGCCTGCTGTGGCTGGCCGAGCGTCCCGGCGAGCCGTCCTGGGGGACTGCGCTCGGCAAGGGCCGGCCGGGCTGGCATATCGAGTGTGCCGCGATCGCGCTTGAGTATCTGGGCGCGGGCATCGACGTGCAGGGCGGCGGTAGCGATCTGGCGTTCCCGCACCACGAGATGGGTGCGGCCGAGGCCCAGGTCGTCACCGGTGAGCGGCCCTTCGCGCACGCCTACGTGCACGCCGGCATGGTCGGCCTGGACGGCGAGAAGATGTCGAAGTCGCGCGGCAACCTCGTCTTCGTCTCCAAGTTGCGCGCCGAGGGCCACGACCCGATCGCGATCCGGCTGGCGCTGCTGGCCCACCACCACCGGACGGACTGGGAGTGGCACGCCGCGGACCTGGAGCGCGCCGAGGCGCGGCTCGCCCGCTGGCGCGAGGCCGTCAGCCGTCCCGACGCCCCGTCCGCCGACGCGCTGCTCGCCGAGTTGCGCGAGCGCCTGGCCGACGACCTCGACGCCCCCGGCGCCCTCAAGGCCATGGACGAGTGGGCCGAATCAGTGCTCGTGGGCCCCGCTTCGGGCGCCACCGCCGATCCCGGAGCCCCCGGCCTCGCCGCCCGCGCCCTCGACGCCCTGCTCGGCGTGGCGCTCTGACGAATGATCAGGATCGGACTCATGCGCAGAGCACGAGTCCGATCCTGATCCGCGTTGCTCTTCTTCGTATCGCTCTTTCTCCGTATTACTTGTCGTACTCGTCGTGGCGACGCCACCACACGCCGTCCTCGTTGCGGCCGCGCGGCGCCCTGTCGAGCCACTGGTACATGCCCCACAGGCCGTCCAGTCCGCGCGAATACGCCGAGTAGGTGTGGAAGACAGTGCCGTCCTGCACGGCGAAGGCGCTCATGCCGGGGCCCTCGGAGCGGTAGGTCCGCCAGTCCGTGTCGACGATCGACTGGGCGAAGTCGTCGAGGGAACTCTGCTGCTCCGCCGTGGTCGGCCGGATGTCCTGTTCGGCGAAGTTGTACCTCGCCAGGCCGGAGTCCCACTCCTCCTTCGTGTGCGCCGCCCCGAAGTCGAAGTTGAAGTCGCTGCCGTGGGACGAGGCCCACGGGAAGCTCCAGCCCATCCGCTTCCGGTACTCGTCGAGCTTGGCGAACGGGGCCCGCGAGACCGCGGAGAACGCGACGTCGTGGTTGGCCAGGTGCACCTCGAAGCCGTTGAAGCCGTCCGCGATCGCCGAGCAGGACGGGCACCCGGCCGTGTAGTCGGGGCCGAACATGAAGTGATAGATGATGAGCTGCGAGCGCCCCCGGAACAGGTCGGCGAGCGATGCCGGCCCCTCCTCGGACTCGAAGCGGTAGTCCTTGTCCACCCTGACCCAGGGCAGTTCCTGCCGCTGCCGCGCCAACTCGTCGGCGCGCCGGGTGTGCTCCTTCTCCGCGTCGAGCAGCTCCAGCCGCGCGGCCAGCCACTCCTCGCGTGTCCCCGTCTTGTGAGCGGTCATCGCCTTTCTCCTTCCTAGCTTGTCCCCGGGACCGTTCCCGGAGCGATCACGATCAGGATTCCGAGCCCGATGAGCGCCAGTGCCAGCGGCACGTCGATCGCGAGCTTCGGGGTCAGCAGCTTCTGGGCGGTTGCCAGGAGCGTGATGAGCGCCATCCAGAACAGGCTCATCACGTCGAGCGCGACCAGCATCGCCATCAGCCCGACGGTCGACCCGACGCAGCACAGCCCGTAGCCCAGCCCGTCGCCGACATCCTCACGACAGCGCCGACGGAAGTGCCGCTTGACCGGCGTGAGTTCGTAGCAGCCCGCCGCGATCACCGTCGCGCCGGCGACGGTCGCGCCGTGCGGCCGGTCCAGTGCGAACGCCACGACGCCCGCGAACGTCCAGACGGCCAGGTAGGGCACGGCGAACAGCGTCGCGGCGGACAGGGTGCCGCGCGTTCCCGCGTATCTGGCGATCGCCGGGGCGGCACCCGGCAGCATCATCGCCGCCGTCATCGCCACCCAGGCCGCCGCGAAGAACCCGAACGTTCCGGGCGTCGTCGCGATGCCCATGTCCATTCCGTCCATCAGCCGGGCCGCGGCCACCCAGCACGCGGCGGCCAGTGCGAACGTCGCCGTCAGCACCAGCGCCGACGTTGGCGTGCGCCGCGAAGCCAAGTTCACCATCAGTCCTCCTCAATGAGGTGATCGAGGTGGTCCTTCAGCCGATCGAGCGAGCCGTCCCAGTCGTGCGCCAACGCGGCCAGGAACTGCTGTGCCACCTGCATCGGCGCCGAGCGGAGCCGGTAGCGCACGCGGCGCCGTTCACCGGGTTCCGCCGTCACCAGCCCGGCTTCGGACAGCAGGGTGAGATGCTTGGCGATCGCCTGACGGGTGATCGGGAGCCGGCCGGCCAGATCCGTGACCGTGGCCGGCCCGCCCGAGGCCAGCGACGCCAGGATGGCGCGCCGGGTGGGGTCGCCGAGGGCCACGAAGACCTGCTCGGCGACCGCCTCGGTGTCAGACGTCGGCATCGAGGTATTCGACGAGCTCGCCCAGTTCGCTGGCCCAGCCCTGGGTGTTGCCGTTGAACGCCGTGTCGTGCGCCTCCGCGGACAGCTGCGCGAAGCCGGACTCGACGACGGTCAGCCTCGTGCCGACGGCGGTCGGCTCCAGGGTGAACTCCACGTACGTGCGGCGCGGGTCGTCCTCCGGAAGCCCGTAGATGTGCCAGGTGTAGCCGAAGACGGTCTGCACCTCCACGCGCTCCACCCGCATCTGCGCGGTGTGGCCGTTGCCGAACTTCATCTGGCCCGCCCCGCCCGGCCGCAGGTCGATCGTGGCCTGCTGGCCGAACCAGGCGCCGAGGCCGTCGGCCGTGGTCAGCGCCGTCCAGACCTTGGCCGGCCGATGGGCCAGGTCGACTGTTCTCTCGATGCGATCGGGGAATCCCATGACTGCCTCCTCGGTGTGGCAACCTAACAGTTGCCACTGTATGGCAGCCGAAAGGTTGCGTCAAGGCGCCCCCTGAACGCCAAAAAGTCCGCCTCCCCGTGTCGATCATGCCGACATGAGAAAGCGGACGAAAGTGGTGAATCAGGAAAGACTGAAAGGACTACTCAGCCCGAGCTCAGAGCCCGACGGGGCCGTCCTCGCCGCCGCGCCTCCGGCGCTCGTGCCGGCGCAGGTAGCGCTCGAACTCCAGGGCGATCGCCTCGCCGCTGGCCTCGGGCAGGTCCGCGGTGTCCTTGGCCTCCTCGAGGCTGCGCACGTACTCCGCGACCTCCGAGTCCTCGCCGGCCAGCTCGTCCACGCCGGACTCCCAGTCCTGCGCCTCCTGCGGCAGGTCGCCCGCGGGGATGGCCAGGTCGAGCACGTCCTCCAGCCGGCGGATCAGCGCGAGCGTGGCCTTCGGGCAGGGCGCCTGGGCCACGTAGTGCGGAACCGCGGCCCAGAAGGAGATCAGCGGGATCTCCTCCTGCCTGGCCAGCTCCTGCAGCACGCCGTTGATGCCGGTCGGACCCTGGTACGTCGGGGACTCCAGGCCGTGCGCCGTGGCCAGCTCCTGGTCGCCGGACGAGCCGCTGACCGGCACCGGGCGGGTGTGCGGCACGTCCGCGAGCAGCGCGCCGAGCACCACCACCGTGCTCACGCCGAGATCCCTGGCCAGGTCGAACAGCTCCTCGGAGAAGGACTGCCAGCGCATGTTGGGCTCGATGCCGTGCACCAGCACGACGTCGCGCACCCGCGGCTCGCCCTCCGCGGTGCCTTCCGCGCCGGGCACGGCGCCGTCGTGCGCCGCGACCGGGACCCGGGCCACCGAGAAGCGCGTGGTCGGCCACACCAGCTCGCGCTCGCCGTCCTCCGCGAGGGCGAGCATCGGCCGGTTGACCTGAAAGTCGTAGTAATCCTCGGCGTCCATCGCACCGAACAGGTCCGCGTCGAGGACCTCGGCCAGATGACGCACGGCGTTCGAGGCCGCGTCCGCGGCGTCGTTCCAGCCCTCGAAGGCCGCGATCATCACCGGGTCGACCAGCTCGGGCAGTTCCTCGAGCTCGATCAACCGTGCCTCCTCGTCGTCGTCGGTCGTGCGCGGCCGAGCAGCTGTCCGCCGCGCAACTAAGCGCATGCCCAGACTACGCCCTGTGGACACAAGACCGGCGTGTCGCGGCCGATCGGTACGCTTAGAGCGTAAGCGGGTTTCCCCCGCGTCTCGTGGTTCCCGATCTAGCCGAAGGGTCAGTGATGAGCAGCAGCCGCGCCGCATCGCTCCGCCAGGCGCTCACCGAGCGCGTCGTGATCGCAGACGGGGCCATGGGCTCCATGCTCCAGGGCGTCGACCTGACCCTTGAGGACTTCCAGGGACACGAGGGCTGCAACGAGATCCTCAGCGTCTCGCGGCCCGACGTCGTGCGCGGGATCCACGACGCCTACTTCGCGGCCGGCATCGACTGCGTGGAGACGAACACCTTCGGCACCAACCGGACCGCGCTCGGCGAGTACGGGCTCGAGGACCGGATCTTCGAGCTCGCCGAGGCCGCGGTTCGGATCGCCCGCGAGTCCGCCGACTCCTTCGCGACCCCGGAGCGCCCGCGCTGGGTGCTCGGCTCGGCCGGCGGCGGCACGAAGCTGCCCTCGCTGCGCCACATCCCCTTCGCCACCGTGCGCGACGGCTACCAGACGCAGGTCGAGGGCATGATCTCCGGCGGCGTCGACGGCGTGATCATCGAGACCAGCCAGGACCTGCTGCAGGCCAAGGCCGCCGTGGTCGGCGCCAAGCGGGCGATGGCCGCCGCCGGGACGGACCTGCCGCTGATCGTCTCGGTGACGGTCGAGACGACCGGCGTGATGCTGCTCGGCACCGAGATCGGCGCGGCCCTCACCGCCCTCGAGCCGCTCGGCATCGACGTCATCGGACTGAACTGCGCGACCGGCCCGGAGGAGTACCCCGAGTACCTGCGCCACCTGACCAAGTACGCGCAGATCGGCCTGTCCTGCATGCCGAACGCGGGCCTGCCGATCCTGACGAAGGACGGCTCCTACTACCCGCTGACCCCGGAGCAGTTCACCTCCTGGCACGAGCGGTTCATCGCGGACTACGGCGTGAACCTGATCGGCGGATGCTGCGGCACCACGCCCGAGCACCTGCGCCAGCTCGTCGAGCGCGTGCACGGCACGGTGCCCCCCGCGCGCAACCCGCAGCCCGAGCCCTCGGCCGCCTCGCTCTACCAGTCGGTGGCCTTCCGGCAGGACTCCTCCTACCTGGCGATCGGCGAGCGCACCAACGCGAACGGCTCGAAGGCCTTCCGCGAGGCGATGATCGTCGAGGACTGGGACGCCTGCGTGGAGATCGCCCGCGCCCAGATCCGGGACGGCGCGCACCTGCTCGACCTGTGCGTGGACTATGTCGGCCGGGACGGCGTGGCCGACATGCGCGAGCTCGCCGGGCGCTTCGCCACCGCCTCCACACTGCCGATCGTGCTCGACTCCACCGAGCCCGCGGTGCTCCGGGCCGGTCTCGAATGCCTGGGCGGCCGGGCCGTGCTCAACTCGGTGAACTACGAGGACGGCGACGGACCGGAATCCCGCTTCGCCCAGATCATGACGCTGGCCGCCGAGCACGGCGCCGGAGTGGTCGCGCTGACCATCGACGAGCTGGGCCAGGCGCGCACCGCCGCGAAGAAGGTGGAGATCGCCGAGCGGCTGATCGAGGACATCACGACCAACTGGGGCGTGCCCGAGTCGGCGATCCTGGTGGACTGCCTCACCTTCACCATCGGCAGCGGCCTGGAGGAGTCCCGGCGCGACGGCCTGGAGACGATCGAGGCGATCCGCGAACTCAAGCGCGTCCACCCGGACGTGCAGACCACGCTCGGCCTGTCGAACATCTCCTTCGGCCTGAACCCGGCGGCCCGCCAGGTGCTCAACTCCGTCTTCCTGCACGAGTGCAGCGAGGCCGGCCTGGACTCGGCGATCGTGCACGCCTCGAAGATCCTGCCGATCAACCGGATCCCGGAGGAGCGGCGCGAGGCCGCGCTCGACCTCATCTACGACCGGCGCACCGCGGACTACGACCCGCTGTCCCGGCTGCTCGAACTGTTCCAGGGCGTGTCGGCCGCCTCGTCCAAGGAGACCCGCGCCCAGGAGCTCGCCGCGATGCCGCTGGACGAGCGGCTGCAGGCGCGCATCGTGGACGGCGAACGGCTCGGCCTGGAGGCGGACCTCGACGAGGCGCTGCGGGAGCGCCCGGCGCTGGAGATCGTCAACGAGGTGCTGCTCTCGGGCATGAAGACGGTCGGCGAGCTGTTCGGCTCCGGCCAGATGCAGCTGCCCTTCGTGCTCCAGTCGGCCGAGGTGATGAAGGCCGCCGTCGCGCACCTCGAGCCGCACATGGAGAAGACCGACTCCTCCGGCAAGGCCACGATCGTGCTGGCCACGGTCAAGGGCGACGTGCACGACATCGGCAAGAACCTCGTCGACATCATCCTGACGAACAACGGCTACTCCGTCGTCAACATCGGCATCAAGCAGCCGATCGCGGCGATCCTCGAGGCCGCGGAGGAGCACAAGGCGGACGTCATCGGCATGTCCGGCCTGCTGGTGAAGTCCACGGTCGTGATGAAGGAGAACCTCCAGGAGATGAACGCCCGCGGCGTGGCCGCGCGCTGGCCCGTGCTGCTCGGCGGCGCGGCGCTGACCCGGGCGTATGTCGAGCAGGACCTGGCCGAGGTGTACGAGGGCGAGGTCCGCTACGCGCGCGACGCCTTCGAGGGCCTGCGGCTGATGGACGCCGTCGCCGCGATCAAGACCGGTGCCCCGGGCGCCGCGCTGCCGGCGCGCCGCGAGCGCCGGGTGCACGCGACCGGCAACCGGCTCGAGGTCACCGAGCCCGAGCAGATGCCCGCGCGCTCCGACGTGGCGGTCGACAACCCGATCCCGACCCCGCCGTTCTGGGGCACCCGGGTGATCAAGGGCATCCAGCTCGGCGACTACGCCTCCTGGCTCGACGAGCGGGCGACATTCCTCGGGCAGTGGGGGCTGCGTGCCTCGCGTGGTGGAGACGGGCCGTCGTACGACGAGCTGGTCGAGACCGAGGGCCGGCCGCGGCTGCGCATGTGGCTGGACCGGCTGCACACCGACAACCTGCTCGAGGCCGCCGTCGTGTACGGCTACTTCCCGGCCGTGTCCAAGGGCGACGACCTGATCGTGCTGGACGAGAACGGCGCCGAGCGCACCCGCTTCACCTTCCCGCGCCAGCGCCGCGACCGGCACCTGTGCCTGGCCGACTTCTTCCGCCCCGCCGAGAGCCCGGACGGCCCGGACGTCGTCGGCTTCCAGCTGGTCACCGTCGGCTCGCGGATCGCCGGGGAGACCGCGAAGCTGTTCGAGGCGAACGCCTACCGCGACTACCTGGAGCTGCACGGCCTGTCTGTCCAGCTCACCGAGGCGCTCGCGGAGTACTGGCACGCGCGGGTGCGCGCCGAGCTCGGCTTCGGGTCGCAGGACCCGGCGACGATCGACGGCATGCTCAAGCTCGAATACCGCGGCGCGCGCTTCTCGCTCGGCTACGGCGCCTGCCCGAACCTCGAGGACCGAACCAAGATCGTCGATCTGCTCGAACCCCACCGGATCGGCGTCGAGCTGTCCGAGGAGTACCAGCTGCACCCCGAGCAGTCCACCGACGCGATCGTCATCCACCATCCGGAAGCGAAGTACTTCAATGCCTGAGCCGACCGCCGTACTGTTCGACATGGACGGTACCTTGATCGACTCCGAACCGGTCTGGTTCGACACCGAGGTCAGGCTGCTGGCCGAATTCGACTTCGAGCTCGGCCGGGAGCACTGGGAGCACGTCCTCGGCCAGCCGAACGAGGTCTCCTGCAAGTACCTGGTCGGCGTCAGCGGCATCCCGCTGACCTGGGAGCAGCTGAACGTGAAGATCGAGGCCGCGATGGTCGAGCAGCTTTCGCAGGGCCTGGAGATGCTGCCCGGCGCGAAGGAGCTGCTGGTCGAGCTGCAGGTCGCGGGCGTGCCCACCGCGCTCGTGTCCGCCTCTTCCCGGCAGATCGTCGACGCCTGCCTCGGCGCGATCGGCACGGACTTCTTCCGGCACACGGTCTCCGGCGACGACGTGGACCGCGGCAAGCCGGACCCGCAGCCCTACCTGCTCGCGGCCGAACTGCTCGGCGTGGATCCGGCCGACTGCGTGGTCATCGAGGACTCGCCGATCGGCATCGCGGCGGGCGCGGCGGCGGGCTGCCGGGTGCTGGCCGTGCCGCACGCCGCGGTCACGGTGCCGGGCCGGCCGCGGGTGACCAGGGCGGCCTCGCTGGACGGCGTGGACCTGGCGTATCTCGCCGCCCTCAGCTGATTCGGCGGCCGATCGCAACGACGCCTGGTCGACAACTTGTACATACAAGTTGTCGACCAGGCGTAATTTCTGGTGCTAGCTTTCACCCATGACGCCGATGGTTGTGGCCGTGGTCCTCGGATCCGCGCTCCTGCACGCCGTGTGGAACGCCCTCGCCCACACCTCCAAGGACCGGCTCACCGCCATCACGCTGATCGCCGCGGCCGCGGGCCTGTGCTGCGCGGTGGCGCTGCCGTTCCTGCCGATGCCGAACCGCGTCGTGTGGCCCTACATCGCGCTGTCCACGGCACTCGAGGTGCTCTACTCCTTCGGCCTCGTGCTCGCCTACAAGCTCGGCGAGTTCGGCCGCATGTACCCGATCGCCCGCGGCACCTCGCCGGTGCTCGTCGCGCTCGTGGCCACGTTCGTCGTCGGGCAGCGGATGTCCGGCCTCGAAGCGCTCGGCATCGCCGTCGTCTCGGCCGGCCTGCTCGCGCTGGCCCTGTCCAACGGCCTGCCGACCAGGGCGGACCTGCCGGCCGTGCTCGCCGCGGTCGGCACCGGCTGCGCGATCGCGAGCTACACGGTCGTGGACGGCGTGGCCGTGCGCAAGGCGGGCACGGTCCTCGGCTACTCCTGCTGGGTCTTCCTGACCGAGGCGATCGTCATCCTCGGCGTCACGGCCGCGCTCCGCCGCCGTGCGTTCCTCTCCTCGCTCCGCGTCGACACCGCGCGCGGACTCGGCGGCGGCGTGATCTCGCTGACCGCCTACACCCTCGTCCTGTGGGCGCAGACCAGAGGCACCCTCGCCGGAGTGGCCACGCTGCGCGAAACCAGCATCCTGATCGGCGCCGCCATCGGCGCCCTGGTCCTCAAGGAGGGCTTCGGCCGGCTGCGCCTCGCCGCCTCGGCGGGCGTCGTCCTCGGCATCCTGCTCATCGCGCACTGAGCGATCGCGCACCGGCGGACGAATGCGGAGTCACGAGGTCACGCCGTCGTCGGCACGATCCGCACCTCAGGCACCGGAGGCGTCTCGCCGCCCTGCGCGGGACACAGCGCGCGGAAACTGCACCAGCCGCACAGTTTCGAGGGCTTCGGCTCCCACCGCTTCGCCTCGGCCGCCGCGCGGATCGCCGACCAGATCCGGGCGATGCGCTGCTCGACGGCGAGCAGGTCGGCCTCGGTCGGGTCGTACGTCAGCACCTCGCCGTTGCCGAGGAACAGCAACTGCAGCCGCTTCGGCACGACGCCGCGCACCTTCCACAGCACGAGGGCGTAGAACTTCATCTGAAAGAGCGTCTTCTCCTCATATCCCGGCGGCGGAGCCTTGCCGGTCTTGTAGTCGACGACGCGCAGCATCCCGTTCGGCGCCACGTCCAGCCTGTCGACGAACCCGCGCAGCAGCAGGCGATCCTCGCCCTCGCCCATCGGGGCGCGGACGAACAGCTCGCGCTTGGCCGGCTCGAGACGGGTCGGGTTCTCCAGGGTGAAGTACGTGCCGAGCAGCTTCTCGGCCTCCGCGAGCCAGCCGGCCCGCTCCTCGTCCGTCGCGAACAGGCCGCCGAGCTCGGGCTTCTCCGCCAGCAGCCGCTCCCACTGCGGCCGCAGCAGCTCCACTGCCTCGCCCGGCGTGCGCTGCGTCGCGGGCAGGTCGAAGAGCCGCTCGAGGACGGCGTGCACCAGAGTCCCCTTCGTCGCGGCGGCGTTCGGCGGCTCGGGGACCTTGTCCACCACGCGGAACCGGAACAGCAGCGGGCACTGCTGGAAGTCCCCGGCGCGCGAGGGCGAGAGCGCGGCGGGCAGCTTGACGATGCCGGGACCGGCGTCGAACAGCGCGCCGTCCGCGGCGAATTCAGCCTCGGCCTCCGACTGCGCGGCGAACTCCGTCTCCGGCTGCGCGCCGACCTCGATCTCACCCATGTCCGCCAACCTTAGTGCGCTCCTCCGACAGAACCCGACGATGCTGATCGCCGCTGCTCCGGAACCCGGCCGCGGCCGGGGCAGGTGACACGTGGGAGCTGAGTAACCCGTAGCATCGCCTGTGTGAGCGATGACAACCAGAACAACGGCGGGCGGCCGGATCCCCACCGCTCAGCGGGCGGCGGCATCCAGATGGGTGCGCCGTTCGGGATCCCCATCGTCGTCTCCCCGACCTGGTTCCTGATCGCCGCGTTCATCACGTACTACTTCGGGCAGGACATCAGCGACGACGCGTTCGGCAACTGGCGCTACGCGATCGCCTTCGGCTTCGCGGTGCTGCTCTACCTCTCGGTGCTGCTGCACGAACTGGCCCACTCCGTCGTCGCGAAGAGCTTCGGGCTGCCGGTCCGGCGCATCGTGATCTACTTCCTCGGCGGCGTCTCGGAGATCGAGAAGGAGCCGGACACCCCCGGCCGCGAGTTCGCCGTCGCGGTGGCCGGTCCCGCGCTCTCCTTCGCGCTCGGCGGGATCTTCTTCGGGGTCTGGAAACTGATGGACCATCCGACCTCGTCCGTCGCCTTCGCCGCCTGCCAGTACCTGGTCACCGCGCTGTGGGTGTCGAACCTGGTGGTCGGGGTGTTCAACATGCTTCCCGGCCTGCCGCTGGACGGCGGACGCGTGCTGCGCTCGGCGGTCTGGGCGATCACCCGCAAGCCGCTCGCGGGCACCGCGGCCGCCGCGTGGGCCGGGCGCGCGCTGGCCGTCGGCGTGCTGATCTACGCGATGCTCACCACCCGAAACGCGACCAGCGGCTCCGGCCTGTACACGCTCGTGTGGGCCGCCTTCATCGCCTCGTTCATCTGGATCGGCGCCAGCCAGTCGCTGACCGTCGCCAAGCTGCGCGAGCGGATCCCCACCCTGCACGCGCGCACCCTGACCCGCCGCGCGATCCCGGTGTCCTCGGACGTGCCGCTGTCCGAGGCGCTGCGCCGCGCGGCCTCCGTCGGTGCGCGCAGCCTGCTCATCGTGAACCACGACGGCGCCCCGACCGCGATCGTGCACGAGGCGGCCGTCGCCGCGACCCCGCTCGAGCGGCACCCCTGGGTGCAGGTCGGCACGCTCTCCCGGGCGCTGCGCCCCGGCATGACGCTCACCTCGGACCTGTCCGGCGAGTCGCTGCTGCAGGCCCTGCGCGCCACCCCGGCCCCCGAGTACCTCGTCACCGAGCCCGACGGAGCGATCTTCGGAGTGCTGTCCGCCGCGGACGTCGAGCACGCCTTCCTGGGCAGATAGAATTCGCCGGTGAGCGAAACGTACGAAGAAACCGGCAAGGCCCACCGGCAGGGACCGTTCCGGCCGGGGGACCTGGTCCAGCTGACCGACACCAAGGGCAGGCACCACACCTTCCCGCTCACGCCCGGCAAGCAGTTCCACACGCACAAGGGCTACTTCGACCACGACGCGCTGATCGGCGAGCCGGAGGGCACCGTCGTGCACTCCACCGGGGGCATGGACTACCTCGCGCTGCGCCCGCTGCTGGCCGACTACGTGCTCTCGATGCCGCGCGGCGCCGCCGTGGTCTACCCGAAGGACGCCGCGCAGATCGTGGCGATGGCGGACGTCTACCCGGGCGCCCGGGTGCTGGAGGCGGGCGTCGGCTCCGGCGCGCTGACCTGCTCGCTTCTGCGCGCGGTGGGCGACGGCGGCCGGGTCTACTCCTACGAGCGGCGCGAGGACTTCGCCAAGATCGCCGCGAAGAACGTCGAGACCTTCTTCGGCGCCGAGCACCCGGCCTGGACGCTGACCGTCGGCGACCTGGTCGCCGCGCTGCGGCCGGACGAGGTGGACCGGGTCGTGCTGGACATGCTGGCGCCCTGGGAGTGCGTGGACGCCGTCTCCAAGGTGCTGGTGCCCGGCGGCGTGCTGATCTGCTACGTGGCGACCACCACCCAGCTCTCGCGCACCGTCGAGGCCATCCGCGAGCACGGCCGCTTCGCCGAGCCGGCGCCCTTCGAGACGATGTTCCGCTCCTGGCACGTCGAGGGCCTCGCGGTACGGCCGGACCACCGGATGGTCGGGCACACCGGCTTCCTGGTCACCGCCCGCCGCATCGCCGACGGCGTCGAGCTGCCGGTCCGCCGCCGCCGCCCGGCCAAGGCCGCGGCCGAACTCGGCGACGCCTGGGACGGCGCGGCGCCGGACGAGCTGCCGGCGGACGACGCTGAGGCGCGCCAGGCCCGAATCGCCCGCCGCGGCGACCTGCCGTAGCCGCTTGATCGCAGCCCGTCAATCCGCGGCGACCCAAGCCCCGGCCTGAGCTTGTGTCAGATTACTCACGCCGCGGGCGGGTTTCAGTCCTCCGCGAGCGGCCCGGCGACGGGCGCGCCGTCCGAGCGCCGGTGCACGTGGATGCACTCGCCCGGACACTCCTTGGCCGAGTCGATCACGTTCAGCACCAGGTCCGCGGGCACCGGGACGCGCTGCCCGGCCGCCAGCCGCAGCTCGCCGTCCCCGTCCTTCACGTACGCCAGGCCGTCGATGTCGAGTTCGAACACGTCCGCCGCGTACTGCACGCACAGGCCGTCCCCGGTGCACAGGTCCTGGTCGATCCAGACCTCTAGGTCCTCGCTCATTCGGGCCGTCATCCCCAATCCGCGTTCGCTCTACCGTGAACCCTAACAACTCGACCCGAGATGGTGACATCCGGGCCGCGTCGCGTGGAATGCTCTCGACAACGAGGGGAACGGCGGGTAATGATCGTGCTCCGGTACGGATCCGACAACGGCGTTGATCCGAACGGGTTGCCCGACCGTCTACATGAACGAGCGGCGAAGGGGAATCCACATGATGGCAGTGTTGGCGACACCGGAAGCCCGAGCAGCGGCTCCGCGGACGCCGGCCGAGATCCCGGTTTGGACGGGGTCCGAGCCTGGTAGTCACGTTCTAACGTCGCAGCAGCACTCCGCGAGGAGGTGAAGGACCGTGCCAGCCCACGAAGACGACAAGCCCCTGCGCCCCGGCTCCCGAGCGGGTCGAGGCGGACCGCTCGGCAACGAGCCGGGTTCCGCCCAGGACGCGCTCAGCCAGGTGGCCTTCCTGGAACAGGAGGTCGCCCTGCTCCGCCGCCGCCTGGCGGAGACACCGCGCGGCAACCGCGCCCTGGAGGATCGCATCAGCGAGCTCCAGGTCACGGTCTCCGGACTGACCGCCAAGAACGAGCGCCTCGTCGCCACCCTCCGGGACGCGCGGGACCAGATCCTCGCGCTCAAGGAGGAGATCGACCGGCTCGCCCAGCCGCCGAGCGGCTTCGGGGTGTACCTCGAGGCCCAGGAGGACGGCACCGTCGACATCTTCACCGGCGGACGCAAGCTCCGCGTCGCGGTGGCCCCTGGTGTCGAGCTCGGCGACCTGCAGCCCGGCCGCGAGGTCATGCTGAACGAGGCGCTGAACATCATCGCCGTGCACGGCTACGAGAAGGTCGGCGAGATCGTCTCCTTCAAGGAGCTGCTCGAGGACGGCGAGCGCGCGCTCGTGGTCGGGCACACCGACGAGGAGCGGGTGGTCCGGCTCGCCGAACCGCTGCTCGACTCGGTGATCCGGGCCGGCGACGCGCTGCTGCTCGAGCCGCGCTCCGGCTACGTCTACGAGCGGGTGCCGAAGTCCGAGGTCGAGGACCTGGTCCTCGAAGAGGTCCCGGACATCGACTACCACGACATCGGCGGCCTGTCCGGGCAGATCGAGCAGATCCGCGACGCGGTGGAGCTGCCCTACCTGCACAAGGAGCTCTTCCTCGAGCACGAGCTGCGTCCGCCGAAGGGCGTGCTGCTCTACGGCCCGCCCGGCTGCGGCAAGACGCTCATCGCCAAGGCGGTGGCGAACTCGCTGGCCAAGAAGGTGGCGGAGCTGTCCGGCAAGGAGGCCGGCAAGAGCTACTTCCTCAACATCAAGGGCCCCGAGCTGCTCAACAAGTACGTCGGCGAGACCGAGCGGCACATCCGCCTGGTCTTCCAGCGCGCTCGTGAGAAGGCCAGCGAGGGCACCCCGGTCATCGTGTTCTTCGACGAGATGGACTCGCTCTTCCGCACCCGCGGCTCCGGCGTGTCCTCCGACGTGGAGAACACGATCGTGCCCCAGCTGCTGTCGGAGATCGACGGCGTCGAGGGCCTGGAGAACGTCATCGTCATCGGCGCCTCCAACCGCGAGGACATGATCGACCCGGCGATCCTGCGGCCGGGACGGCTGGACGTCAAGATCAAGATCGAGCGGCCGGACGCCGAGGCGGCCAAGGACATCTTCTCGAAGTACATCACCAGCACCCTCCCGCTGCACGAGGACGACCTGCGGGAGAACGGCGGCGACCGTACCGCCGCGGTGGGCGCGATGATCCAGTCCACCGTCGAGCGGATGTACTCGGAGACCGACGAGAACCGCTTCCTGGAGGTCACGTACGCCAACGGGGACAAAGAGGTCCTCTACTTCAAGGACTTCAACTCCGGCGCGATGATCCAGAACATCGTCGACCGGGCGAAGAAGGCCGCGATCAAGGACTTCCTCGACCACGCCGCGAAGGGCCTGCGCATCTCGCACCTGCTCGGGGCCTGCCTCGACGAGTTCAAGGAGAACGAGGACCTGCCCAACACCACCAACCCGGACGACTGGGCCCGGATCTCCGGAAAGAAGGGCGAGCGGATCGTGTTCATCCGCACCCTGGTGTCCGGCAAGAAGGGTGCCGAGACGGGTCGCTCGATCGACACCGTCACCAACACCGGGCAGTACCTCTAGTCACACCCGTCCACGAGGCGCGACACGGTCGTCGCGCCTCGTGCAGACTCGGGGAGAAACCGTGGTCGAAGCTGGTCCCCTCCGCTGCCGCGCACGCCTAAGCTGGTCGCCATGAGCGTACGACGGGTCATGGGCAGCGAAACCGAATACGGCATCTCGGTGCCGGGGCATCCGAACGCCAACGCGATGCTCACCTCCTCGCAGATCGTCAACGCCTACGCCACCGCCATGCAGCGGGCCCGGCGGGCTCGCTGGGACTTCGAGGAGGAGAACCCGCTGCGCGACGCGCGCGGCTTCGATCTGGCCCGCGAACTGGCCGACTCCAGCCAGCTCACGGACGAGGACTCGGGCCTGGCCAACGTCATCCTCACCAACGGCGCGCGGCTCTACGTGGACCACGCGCACCCGGAGTACTCGACCCCCGAGGTCACCAACCCCCGGGACGCGGTGATCTGGGACAAGGCCGGCGAGCTGATCATGGCCGAGGCGGCGCGCTACGCGGCGCTGGTGCCGGGTTCGCTGCCGATCAACCTGTACAAGAACAACACCGACAACAAGGGCGCCTCGTACGGCTCCCACGAGAACTACCTGGTCTCCCGCTCCACCCCGTTCGCCGACATCGTCCGCCACCTCACCCCCTTCTTCGTCACCCGGCAGGTGTTCGCCGGGTCCGGGCGGGTCGGCATCGGGCAGGACGGGCGCGGGAACGGCTTCCAGCTCTCCCAGCGCGCCGACTACTTCGAGGTGGAGGTCGGCCTCGAGACGACGCTCAAGCGGCCGATCATCAACACCCGCGACGAGCCGCACGCCGACCCGGAGAAGCACCGCAGGCTGCACGTGATCATCGGGGACGCGAACCTCGCCGAGGTCTCCATCTTCCTCAAGATGGGCACCACCTCGCTGGTGCTCGCGATGATCGAGGACCGGTTCATCGGCGCCGACTTCACGGTGGATCAGCCGGTGCGCACGCTGCACGAGGTCTCGCACGACGCGACGCTCAAGCACCTCGTGAAGCTGCGCTCCGGGCGGAAGCTGACGGCGGTTCAGCTGCAGATGGAGTACTTCGAGCAGGCCCGCAAGTACGTCGAGGACCGCTACGGGACTGACGTGGACCCGGTCACCCAGGAGGTGCTGGACCGCTGGGAGTCGGTGCTCACCCGGCTGGAGGCCGACCCGATGCTGCTGCGCCGGGAGCTGGACTGGGTGGCCAAGCTGGAGCTGCTCGAGGGCTACCGGCAGCGCGACAGCCTGGACTGGGAGGAGGCCCGGCTGCACCTGGTGGACCTGCAGTACTCCGACGTGCGCCCGGCCAAGGGGCTCTACCAGCGGCTGGCGGCGCGCGGGCGGTTCGAGCGGATCGTCACCGACGAGGAGATCCTGGCGGCGGTGGACCTGCCGCCTGAGGACACCCGGGCGTACTTCCGCGGCCGCTGCCTGGACAAGTACGCGGACTCGGTGGCCGCAGCGTCCTGGGACTCGGTGATCTTCGACCTGCCGGAGCGCGAGTCGCTGCAGCGGATCCCGACCCTCGACCCGCTGCGCGGCACGAAGCAGCACGTCCAGGGGCTGATCGAACGCTGCAGAACGGCCAGCGACCTGGTCCGCGAGCTGACCTCGGGGAGCTAGCAGACGTTGATCGAGGGCCCCGGCCCGGCGCGCGAGCCGGGCCGGGGCCCTCGACGCCGGGACGGAACGAAACCCGGCGGTTCGCCGTTATGCCGGGAGAGTCACGATTGCGCCAGGGGACGATCCCGGTCGCAGGGCCGAACGTGTGAACGCCCCGCAGGAGGGGCAGGGATGATCCAAGAGCGGTGCGGGAAATCCGCTCCCGCTGTCGGTGGACCGGCGTAGGGTCGGTGCCAAGACCAGTGTGTGCGGAACTGAGCCGTGGTGCGAGAGAGGTGGGTGGTCCGGATGGCAGCCAAGGACACGGGCGGGCAGGAGCGCGCCTCCCGGCAGAGCGAGGAGGTCGACGAGGAGGTCGTCGACCAGACCAGCGAGCTGAAGGAGCGTCAGGCCCGGCTCTCCGAGGATGTCGAGGACGTGCTGGACGAGATCGACGAGGTCCTCGAGTCGGACGCCGAGAGCTTTGTCAGGTCTTTTGTGCAAAAGGGTGGACAGTAGAATCCGCACCCGCCCGCGACGGGCGCGCTGGAATCGTGCGGGCGCGGCGTGAGGACGGGGGCATCGGGCGCTTCGGCGGTAACGTTGGGGCTGAATCAGACCAGTAGTACGTGTGCCGACCGAGGGTCACGGCGGCGGCCTACCTGAAGAGAGGGAGCTCGTGGGAACACAAAGCACTGGTTGGTCGGGCGGGGCGGCCGGCGACTATGGGCTGATGCGCGCGGCCTTCGCGGGCACCGGCACCTCCTTCACCGAGTTCCTGGCCGGATACAACTCCGAGTACCTGCCCGGCCGGCGCGCCGCCTCGCTCGGCGTGCCGAACGGCCCGCTGCCCTTCGACGCGCCGCACGGCACCACGATCGTCGCGCTCACCTTCCCCGGCGGCGTCGTGATGGCGGGCGACCGGCGGGCCACGGCGGGCAACGTGATCGCCTCCCGGGAGATCGAGAAGGTCTTCCCTGCGGACGAGTACTCCTGCGTCGGCATCGCGGGCGTCGCCGGCCTCGCGGTGGAGATGGTGCGGCTGTTCCAGGTCGAACTCGAGCACTACGAGAAGATCGAGGGCACCACGCTCTCCCTGGACGGCAAGGCGAACCGGCTCGCCACGATGATCCGCGGCAACCTGAGCCTGGCCATGCAGGGCCTGGCCGTGGTCCCGCTGTTCGCCGGCTACGACCTGGAGACCGCCGAGGGCCGGATCTTCAGCTACGACCCGATCGGCGGCCAGTACGAGGAGCACAACTTCCACACCGTCGGCTCCGGCTCGGTCTACGCGCGCGGCGCGCTGAAGAAGCTCTACCGCGCCGACTTCGACGCCACCGGCGCGGTCACCGCGGCCATCCAGGCGCTCTACGACGCGGCCGACGACGACTCGGCCACCGGCGGGCCCGACCTGACCCGGCGCATCTACCCGGTCATCGGCGTGGTCAGCGAGGACGGCTACCACCGGCTTCCCGAGTCCGAGATCGCCGAACTCGTCCAGGAGGTCGTGGACGCCCGGCACCGCCGCCCCGACGGCCCCAACGCACCGCTCCGTTAGCCCGCCGAGCCTCCACTGACGCCTAAGAAGACTGACGAGGAACCCACGTGAGCACGCCGTTCTACGTCTCGCCCGAACAGCTGATGAAGGACCGGGCCGACTTCGTGCGCAAGAACATCGCGCGCGGGGGGTCGGTCGTGGTGCTCAACTACGACGGCGGCATCCTTTTCGTCGCGGAGAACCGCTCCCGGGTGCTGCACAAGATGTCCGAGATCTACGACCGGATCGGCTTCGCCGCCGCCGGGCGCTACAACGAGTTCGAGAACCTGCGGCAGGCCGGCGTCCGGCTCGCCGACACCCGCGGCTACCTCTACGACCGCCGCGACGTGACCGCGCTCGGCCTGGCCAACGCGTACGCCCAGCTGCTCGGCAACATCTTCTCCGAGGCCGGCGGCAAGCCCTACGAGGCCGAGCTGGTGATCGCCGAGGTGGGCGACCGGGCCGAGCAGGACCAGATCTACCGGGTCACCTACGACGGCTCGGTCACCGACGCGCACGGCTTCGTCGTCATCGGCGGCGCGGCGGACGCGGTCTCCGGCGTCCTGGAGGGGACGTACACGGAGAACCCGAGCCTCGGCGCCGCGCTGCGCACCGCGGTCTCCGCGCTCGCCGAGCACGGCAACGGCGAGCCGCGCGAACTGAGCCCGGCTCAGCTCGAGGTCGCGGTGCTGGACCGGGACCGCAAGCAGCCGCGCAAGTTCCGCCGGCTGCTCGGCGCGCATCTGACCGCGCTGCTCGAGGACGAGCCCGGCGCGGACGAGGCGGCGCTCGAGGAGAACGGCGAGGCCGAGGAGAACGCCGAGGCCGCGCAGGGCGACGAGGAGCTCGACGCCAACTCGCTGATCGACGAGGCCATCGACGGCGGCGCCGAGCACACGGACAGCGAAGACGAACCCACCGGCGACGACGACAACTGACGGATGCCCGTGCCGGCACCGCGTGCGCGGCACGGCTCCCGCACCATTGCAGCCCTACCCCAGGAGGGGCCTGATGGACCGTAGGATCTTCGGACTAGAGAACGAATACGGCGTCACCTGCACCTTTCGCGGCCAGCGTCGGCTGAGCCCGGACGAGGTGGCGCGCTACCTGTTCCGCCGGGTCGTCTCCTGGGGGCGCTCCTCGAACGTCTTCCTGCGCAACGGCGCCCGCCTCTACCTCGACGTCGGCTCGCACCCGGAGTACGCCACCCCGGAGTGCGACTCGATCGAGGAACTCGTCGTGCACGACAAGGCCGGCGAGCGGATCCTCGAGGGCCTGCTGCACGACGCCGAGCGGCGGCTGCACGAGGAGGGCATCGCCGGGGACGTGTACCTGTTCAAGAACAACACGGACTCGGCCGGCAACTCCTACGGCTGCCACGAGAACTACCTCGTCACCCGGCACGGCGAGTTCTCCCGGCTGGCGGACGTGCTGATCCCCTTCCTGGTGACCCGTCAGCTGATCTGCGGCGCGGGCAAGGTGCTGCCGACCCCGCGCGGCGCGGTCTACTGCGTGAGCCAGCGGGCCGAGCACATCTGGGAGGGCGTCTCCTCGGCGACCACCCGCTCCCGCCCGATCATCAACACCCGGGACGAGCCGCACGCCGACGCCGAGCGCTACCGGCGGCTGCACGTGATCGTGGGCGACTCCAACATGAGCGAGACCACGATGCTGCTCAAGGTCGGCGCGACCGACCTGGTGCTGCGCATGGTCGAGGTCGGCCTGGTGATGCGGGACCTGACGCTGGAGAACCCGATCCGGGCCATCCGCGAGGTCAGCCACGACCTGACCGGCCGTAAGAAGCTGCGGCTGGCCAACGGCCGGGAGGCGACCGCGCTGGAGATCCAGCGCGAGTACCTGGCCAAGGCGGCGGACTTCGCGGATCGCAGGGACCTGCGTACCGGCACCGTGGCCCGGGTGCTTGACCTCTGGGAGCGCACCCTGGACGCGATCGAGCAGCAGGACCTGTCCAAGATGGAGCGCGAGATCGACTGGGCGATCAAGTACCGGCTGATCCAGCGCTACCAGGAGAAGTACGACCTGCCGATCGCGCACCCGCGCATCGCGCAGCTGGACCTCGCGTACCACGACATCAGCCGCAGGCGCGGGCTCTACTACCTGCTCGAGCGCAAGGGACTGGTCGAGCGCACCGCGCGGGACCTGGACATCTTCACGGCCAAGTCGGTACCGCCGCAGAACACCCGCGCCCGGCTGCGCGGCGAATTCATCAAGCGCGCACAGGAGCAGCGCCGCGACTTCACGGTCGACTGGGTGCATCTGAAGCTGAACGACCAGGCGCAGCGGACCGTGCTGTGCAAGGACCCGTTCCGCTCGGTGGACGAAAGGGTGGATAAGCTCATCGCGTCCATGTAGCCGCGTGGCTCCCGGTAGTCTGTGCGCGTGCAGCTACCCGGAGTGAGTCCACGACGCCGTCTCGCCCGCCTGCTCGCCGCGTTCCTCGCGGTCGCGGGCGTGGGCGGGTTGCTGGCAGGCTGCGGTGGCGGCTCGACCCCGCAGGACCTGCCGACGGTCTCGGGCGCGGTGGGGGAGCAGGCCGCGATAACGATCCCGCACGGCGTGACCGCTCCGACGAGCGTGGTCTCCAGCGTCCTGATGCAGGGCAACGGTGCCCAGCTCGCGAACGGCGACGCCGTGGTCGTCAACTACACGCTGATGGACTGGACCGGCGCGAAGCTGATCGGCAGCACGTACAGCACCGACAAGACCCCGAACAAGACGCAGGAGTTCGTCCTCGGCTCCTCCACCTCGCTCACGTCCTGGAACCAGGTGCTCCCGCACGTGACGATCGGCAGCCGCGTCGAGATCGTCACGCCGCCCTCCGGCGCCTTCGGTGCCAACGGCGCCA
The DNA here is from genome assembly GCF_035552695.1 of Actinospica sp. Taxonomy (NCBI): domain Bacteria; kingdom Bacillati; phylum Actinomycetota; class Actinomycetes; order Catenulisporales; family Actinospicaceae; genus Actinospica; species Actinospica sp. The sequence continues at coordinate 24,006 of NZ_DASZKT010000258.1, read as the reverse complement.
CCGCCTACGGCATCACCGGCAAGGACGACCTCATCTACGTCCTCGACGTCGTCGGCGCCTACCCCGGCACCGCCGACATCACCGGCACCATGGCGGCCCAGACCGACGCCGGCCTGCCCAAGGTCTCCGGCAACCCCGGCGCCGCCGCCCCCACCGTCACCATCCCCACCGGCACCGCCGCCCCGACCACCGCCACCTCGAAGGTGCTCATCCCCGGCAGCGGCGCCCGGATCGCGACCGACCAGCGCCTGATGGTCCAGTACGTCGGCGTCGACTGGAACACCGGCAAGCAGTTCGACTCGTCCTTCGCCCAGAAGCAGATCACCAGCTTCGTCTTCGGCAGCACCACGGTGATCTCCGGCTGGAACACCGGCCTCGCCGGCCGGCACGTCGGCGACAGAGTCCTGCTGGTCATCCCCGCCGCCGCGGCCTACGGCAGCAAGGGCGTCCCCGCGGCAGGCATTCGCGGCGGCGACACGCTGGTGTTCGTGGTCGACATCGTGGACGCGCTGAGCTGAGGCTGAGGCCTGATTCGCGTGAGGGGAATCGCCGCTTCGCGACTGTGGCGATGAGGCGCCGCCTGGTTCGTGCTGGGTTCGGTTGGTGTTGGCGGCGTGCGACGGCTTACTGCCGCCGCACGGTTGGAGTCGGGCCGGCGCTTCAGGCGCTGAGCAGCCGGACGATCTCCGCTTGGGCGCGTTCCGCGGTGACCCCCGTCTCGGCGAGCACCTGGGCGGCCAGACCCGTGCCCTCCTCGATCAGTCCCAGCAGCAGATGCCCGGTTCCGATCTGGTCGTGCCCCAGAAGCAGGCTCGCACGAGCCGCCAGCTCAAGGGTCTTCTTCCCTTCCTGGGCGAAGGGGATGTGTCCTTGGAGGTGGCTGGAAGCGGGCGCGAGCCGGGTGGTGATGGCGGCTTGGAGGTCGGTGACGCGCACGCCGCATGCCTTGATGGCCGCCGCGCCGATGTCTCGGTCTTCCTGGCAGATTCCCAGCAGGATGTGCTCGGTGCTGATGAAGGGGTGCCCGTGCTGCCGGGCGTTCTCCTGGGCGAGTACGACGACGTGTCTGGCGCGGTCCGTGTAGCGGCCGAAGACGTCGCCCCTGGCGGCGGCGGTGTCGGAGATCTTGTCCGGGACGTCTCGGGGGGCGAACCGCTTCCGGGCGGCTTGCTTGGTGACGCCGATGTGCTCACCGATCTGCGTCCAGGTGAAGCCGGCGCCGCGGGCTTCGTCGACGAAGTGGCCGACCAGGTGGTCGGCGACCTCGTCGAGGTCGGCGGCGGCCTGACAGGCGGCCTCCACGCGGGCGAGCGGATCGGCGCCCGGGTGTGCGTCGAGGACTTGGGCGATGAGAGCGTTCAAGGGGCTCGGCGAGTTCTCCATGAGACAACCTTAGGTTGTCTGGCGGATCCAGACAACCCCAGGTTGTCTGCTGCGGGGTTCCGGGCATCAGTCCCCGGAGGGGCTGGACGCGGGCGACCGCGGGCGTGCCCGGAGCCGCCTGATCCGCAGCCGTTTACAGGGCGAGGATGGGGTCGCATCGAGGCTGATCCGCAAGCGCGTTCTCGGCGCGCCGAAATCGTAGGGCCCCGGACACACGTGTCGGGGCCCTACGGTGCGAGCGTTGCGTCGCCCGGTCCTGCTATCGCCCTACTTCACACCCAGCAGGTCGACCACGAAGATCAGGGTCTCGCCCGGCTTGATGGCCGGGGTGGGGCTCTGGTTGCCGTAGGCGAGGTGGGCGGGGATGGTCAGCCGGCGACGGCCGCCGACCTTCATGCCGGCCACGCCGAGGTCCCAGCCCTTGATGACCCGGCCGCCGCCGAGCGGGAACTGGAAGGCCTGGCCGCGGTTCCAGGAGGCGTCGAACTCCTCGCCGGTCGAGAACGCGACGCCGACGTAGTGGACGGAGACCTGCTGGCCCGCCTTGGCCTCCTCGCCCTGGCCCTCCCAGATCTCGACGATCTCCAGGTCGGCCGGCGGGTTGCCCTCGGGGAAGTCCACTTCGGGCTTCTCAAGCTGAAAAGACATGCTGCCGTGATCCTCTCGTAAGCGTTGCGGCCAGCCTATCTCGTGGCTACGCCGCTGTGGTCACAGCGAGCCGACCGGCGCAGGCGGCGGCGAGGAAGCCGGCGCGGTCCTCCTTGAGGCCGCGGCCCATGGTGGACAGCGCGACGGGGCTCGCGGCGAGTGCTTCGTCCAGGCCGGTGCAGGGCACGGTGCGCAGCGTGTGCCGCCCGTCAAGGGTCGCGGCTTGGGCGCGTACACCGTCCCAGAATGCTCCGGGTTCATCCGGGAGGGCGAGTTCGGCCGGCGCGAGGGCCACCCGGCCGTACGCCGTCAGGCTGTGGTGGCTCAGGCCTCGATGACGGTCGCGGGCGTCCGCCTCGGAGACCCGCAGCACGCCGATCGCCCGTCCGCCGAGCACTCCGGCGGCGTTCACCGCCTCGCCGCAGGCGACTCCGGAGAAGCCCCACTTCGTGCCCGTGCCCAGGTTTCCGGGGCCCTGGCTCACGATCGCGACCTCGGCGCCGAGGATCAGCTTCGCAGCGAGCAGGCCGGTGTGCACGGTGACGGCCTCGAGGTCGCCGCCGAACGCTTGGCCGACGGTCACCGAGCCGCACAGCCACTCGGCCTCCCGCAGTCCCGCGACGGTGCGGGAGAACCAGAGGGGGAGTGCGCCGCCGTCGCTCATCACGTAGGCGATGCGCGTCGCGGGGCGGTCGTGCCGGATCGCCGCGCAGATCGCGGGGACGGCGGAGTGCAGGTCGGCGGAGACGACGGGCATGCCGTCGAGGGAGTCGGCATCTTTCATCAGATCGTGGTGCGCCGAGTCCTGCTCGTCGGCGCCGAGGACGATCGGTTGCAGCGGGGTGTAGCGCGCCTTCACGAGGTGGCCGGGGCCCGGCGGCGGGTCCTGCGGCAGCCGGTCCGGGAGGGCGACGGCCAGCGCGTAGCCGCCGGTGCCGAGGCCCATGGCCTGCGCGTTCACGTTGAGTAGGATCCGGTCGCCGACGCGGGGCTCCCCGACGAGCTGTGGGTACGCGAGAACCCGCAGGTCAGCGTCGTCGACCCGGGCGGTCAGCTCGCGCGCTCCCGGCCACGAGCGTCCGAGCGCCGTCACGTGTCCCTCGCGCCAAGCGATCACGCGGCCCACGGTAGCGCAAGTCCGTGCGAAACCGGCCGGAAAACAGGTAGCGTCGGACGAACAGAAACGGGACGCGGAGGGAAGGCGGCATCATGGCGGCGAGTAAGTCCGAACGCCTGGTCAACCTCGTGATCTGCCTGCTGGCTTCGCGGACCTTCGTGACCAAGGACAGGCTGCGGCGAGTACTCGAGCCATATCGGAACTGTCCCTCGAACGAGGCCTTCGAGCGGATGTTCGAGCGGGACAAGGAGGAGTTGCGCGAGCTCGGCATCCCGCTGGAGGTGGGTTCGGCCGACGCGTACTTCGACGACGAGGTGGGCTACCGGATCGCGCCGGGGGAGTACGCGCTGCCCGAATTGAGCCTGCAGCAGGACGAGGCGCAGGCGCTCGGCCAGGCCGCGCGGTTCTGGCAGCAGGCGACGATGGCGCAGGCCGCCTCGTCCGCGCTGCTCAAGCTGAAGGCGGCGGGCGTGGAGATCGGCCCGGCCTCGCCGGTCGGCATCGAGCCGCGGGTGCGCGCCGAGGCCCCGGCGTTCGAGCCGCTGCTCGAGGCGGTGTACGAGCGGCAGGTGGTGCGTTTCTCGTACCGGCGCGGCGACGGCGAGGTGCGCTCGCGCGAGGTGGAGCCGTGGACGATCGACTCCTGGCGCGGCCGCTGGTACATGGCCGGTTTCGACCTCGGCCGCGACGATGAGCGGATCTTCCGGCTCGACCGGATCGCCGGCCCGGTGATGCTCACCGGCCGCGCTCCGGTGCACCCGATGCCCGATCAGCTGGACGTGCGCTCCCGGGTGGCGGCCTTCGCGCTGCGGCCGGAGGGCGACCTCGGCACGGCCACGATCCGGGTGCGCAAGGGCACCTGCTTCCCGCTGCGGCGCAGCGCGAGCGCGATCGAGGAGGGCGACGACGGCTGGGACGTGCTCGTCCTGTCCTACCGGGACGGCGTCGAGGGCTATGTCGCCGAGTTCGGCGCTGACGTGATCGTGCTGGAGCCGCCGAAGCTGCGGGAGGCGGTGATCCGCAACCTCCGCTCGCTCGCCCAGGTCGAGCCGGACGGCGCGGGCGCCGCGGTGGCGGACCAGGACCTGGAGGAACTGCGGGCGGAATGGGAGGCGGCGTCATGAGCACGGCGGTCGAACAAGTGGAGCGGCTGCTCAACCTCGTCCCCTACCTGCGCAGCCATCCCGGGGTCACGGTGGCGCAGGTCGCCGACGAGTTCGGGGTGAGCCAGAAGCAGATCGCCAAGGATCTCAATGTCCTGTGGTTCTGCGGCACGCCCGGCGGCTTCGCGGACGACCTGATGGAACCGCACGTCGGCGAGGGCGGCGCGATCCACCTGGACAACGTCGTCGAGCAGATCACCCGGCCGCTGCGGCTGTCCACGCGCGAGGCGGTGGCGCTGCTGGTGGCGCTGCGGGGCCTCGCGCAGGTGCCGGGGCTGACCGCCGACCGGGACGCGCTGGAGCGCGCGCTGGGCAAGCTGGAGGCGGCGGTCGGCGTCGCGGCGGCGGGCACGGCCGAGCGCCTTTCGGTGGCCTTCGAGGCGCGCGACGTCGTGCTCGACGTGGTCTCGCGCGCGCAGGCCGAGGGCAGGGCCCTGCGGTTGCGCTACTACGTGCCCTCACGCGACGAGGTGACCGAGCGGACCGTGGACCCGATAAGGATCTCGATGCTCACCGGGCGCGCGTACCTCGACGCGTGGTGCCGCTCCTCGCAGGGGCGGCGGATGTTCCGGCTCGACCGCGTCGTGCGCATCGACGTGCTCGACGAGCCGGCGAACGTGCCGGAGAACGTGCTGAACGCCCCCGAGGCCGAGAACACGGCGCTGCGCGTGGACTCGCATGACCCGCTCATCGAACTCGAACTCGCCCCGAACACCCGCTGGGTCCCGGAGTACTACCCCTGCGAATCCGTGCAGGAGCTGCCGAACGGCGGCCTGCGCGTCGCGCTGCGCGCGCCGGACCAGGACCGGATCCGCCGGCTGGTGCTGCGCCTCGGCGAGAACGTGAGGGTGGTCGGTCCGACCGGCTTCGCGGCCGCGGTCCAGGGCACGGCCGCCGCGGCGCTGGCCGGATACGGGTGCTGAGCGGGCGGCGGAAGATCGTCAGGCTCCTGAAACGGCCGCTGTGCTGTACGACTGCCAAACATTACAGGCTTTCAGATCCCGCCGAATTTCTCAAGACCGTTGCCCGATTGTTCTTCAGCTGTTAGCCGTCTTGTAACGTGGCCCAGATTCACTGCATGGCGTGGCAGAGACAGTAGCCCCGCCCGCCGGGGTATCGCAGAGCACGGCCCCGCCGCCGCGCCGCCCCCGGCCGGGCCGCAGCACGCGGGACTTCCGGAACACCCCGATGGGCTGGCTGTACTCCGCCCCCGCGGTCCTGATCTTCGCGGGATTCGTGATCGTCCCGACCTTCTACACGTTCTACGTCTCGCTCTGGCACTGGAACGTGCTCAACCCTGCGCTGTCCACGTACAAGGGCCTGGGCAACTACCGGGACCTGTTCACCAACGTGGACCCGACCTTCGCGCAGACCCTGTTCAACTCGCTCTACTTCACCCTCGGCATGATCGTCCTCGGCACCGCGATCTCCCTCGGCCTGGCGCTGCTGCTGATGCGCGGCGGCAAGGCGATGGGCGCGGCCCGGGTCATGGTCTACCTCCCGCACGCCACGCCGCTGATCGCCACCTCGATCATCTGGAACTGGATCTTCGAGCCGCAGTTCGGCCTCGCCAACTACGTGCTGCACCTGCTGCACCTGCCCACCTCGCAGTGGACCCAGGCGCAGAGCACGGCGATGCCCTCGGTGATCCTGTTCAGCGTCTGGCACGAGGTCGGCTTCACGACCCTGGTCTTCCTCGGCGGCCTGGCCGTCATCTCCGAGGAGACCGGCGAGGCGGCCCGGGTCGACGGCTGCGGGCCCTGGCGCGAGTTCTGGTACGTCACCTGGCCGCAGCTGCGTCCGGTGACCACGTTCATCGTGGTGATCACGTCGATCACCTCGCTCCAGGCCTTCACCCAGTTCTACCAGCTGACCAGCGGCGGCGGCCCGAACAACGCCACCACGACGCTGAGCTTCCTGGTCTACAAGGAGGGGATCGTGCTCGGCGACACCGGCTACGGCGCCGCCCTCGCCGTGGTGCTGTTCCTGATCACGATCCTGTTCACACTCGTCCGGCGGCGCACCGCCGTCGGGGGCGGCGGGCTCACCTCGTGACCCGGCGCCGAGCCCACCGCGCACCCAGCAGCATGCCAATACCCGCATCCATGCAGAAGGAGAATTCGCGCATCATGCGAATCCGTGCCAACGTTCCCGGGACCCGGTCGCGCCGGGCCGCCGGGGCAGCCCTGATAGCGGCGCTCGGCCTCGCCGCGTCCGCGTGTGCCGGCGGCGGAACCACCGGAGCTGCCAGCACCACGAGCAGTTCGCCGCTGCCGACGGTCACCGGGCCGGTCACCATCACGATCGCCGACGCGTACACCGCGACCAGTTCGCTGGGCAAGACGTTCAGCAAGGAGATCTCGGCGTTCGAGGCGAAGAACCCGAACATCACCGTGAAGTCGGTGCCCGAGGCCAACTACGGCACGCTGGAGACCAAGCTCAAGGCAGAGGTGGCGGCGGGCCGGCAGCCGACCGTCGGCCAGGGCTACGAGAGCTTCGTGGACCAGCTGGAGCTGAGCGGCAAGCTCGTGCCGATCAGCACACTGGCCGGCACCAAGAGCCCGGCCGAGCTTTCCACCTTCTACACCGGCGTGCAGAAGGACCTCTACCTGCCGGACGGCACCCTCGCGATGTGGCCGATCGGCAAGAGCCTGCAGGTCGTCTTCTACAACTCGAGCATGCTCTCGGCGGGCGGGCTGACCGCGGCCACCGACTGGAACACCTTCGCCACCGACCTCGAGGCCGCGTCCAAGAACGGCGTCACCGGCATCACCATCGACCCGAGCGCGCAGACCTCGGGCGAGGAGTGGCTCGAGGAGCTCGCCGCGTCCGACGGCACCGCGGCGTACGGCTCCGACGGCTCGCCGCAGTTCACCTCGTCCGCGATGGTCAAGGCCCTGCAGTACCTGCAGAACCTGAAGTCCAAGGGCGCGCTGGCCACCGGCACCAACTACCCGGGCGAGACCGCGCTCGGCGGGCAGAAGGGCCTGGCCGACATCTCGTCCTCGGCCGGCTACTACTACGAGAACCAGGCCGTCGGCGGCAAGTTCAAGCTGACCACGACCGCGGTCCCGCAGACCGACATGATGGCCGGCGGCAACTTCTTCGTGTTCAGCTCGGCCACCGCGCAGCAGCAGGCCGCCGCCTGGGAGTTCCTGCAGTTCGTGGCCAGCCCGGCCGAGCAGGCCGTGTGGTCCGCCGGCACCGGCTACCTGCCGGTCACCGCGCAGGCGCTGACCCAGTCGGCGATGAGCTCGTACCTGACCGAGAACCCGTGGGTGTCGCAGGTCGTCTCCGGCCTGAACACCGCGATCACCGACCCGCCGCAGCAGTGGGTCGACGACTGCGGCACCATGCTGGCCACCGCCCTGCAGGCCGGCCTCTCCGGAACCAACGCCACCAGCGCTCTCAACACCGCTCAGACGGCCTGCCTCCAGAAGAAGCAGGCTGATTCGTGAGTAGCAGCACCCTGCAGGACGCTCCGCGCCCGGGTCACGAGCCCGGGCGCGGAGCTCCACGCCGCGCCGCCCGACCCGCCGCCCGCCGCGTCCTCGGCGCGTGGCGCGGCTGGTCGGCGCTGCGCAAGGCCTTCGCGATCCTGCTCGGGCTCGCGTTCGTCTTCCCGTTCTACTGGACCTTCGTCATCTCCACCTCGCGGCCCGGCGGCTTCTACCGCTTCCCGCCGGAGCTGATCCCGGAATGGGACTGGTCCAACTGGTCGCGGGCGTGGAACGAGGCGCCGTGGATCCGGTTCTTCCTCAATACCCTGTTCATCGCGTCGGCCACGGTGCTGCTGTGCCTGGTCACGTCGGTGCTGGCCGGATTCGCCTTCGGCGTGCTGCGGTTCCGCGGCAAGAAGTCCCTCATGGTGCTGGTGCTCTCGGTGCTGATGATGCCCGGCACGGTGCTGATCATCCCGGACTACGTGCTGGCCACGGACATCCACTGGGTCGACACCTACTGGATCCAGATCGTGCCGTGGGGCGCGAGCGTGTTCGGCATCTTCCTGGTGCGCCAGTTCTTCGTGACGATGCCGCAGGAGATCCTGGACGCCGCGTCCGTGGACGGGGCCGGGCGGCTGCGCGTGCTGTGGCACATCGGCGTCCCCGCCGTGCGCCCGGCGCTGCTGCTGATCGCCATCAACGTCTTCATGGCCTCGTGGAACTCCTTCCTGTGGCCGGAGATCATGACCAACTCGACGAACGTGCAGCCGGTCGAGGTGGGCCTGTCCACCTTCAGCAGCGACGTGGGCACCGACATCCCGGGCCTGGCCGCCGCCGCGACCTTCACCACGCTGCCGCTGATCGTCTTCTTCCTGCTGCTGCAGCGCCACTTCATCCGCGGCGCGCTGTCCGCGGCGGGGTCCGTCAAATAGAAATGGTCCATTGAGCGAGCTCGTCCTCGTCGTCGACTTCGACGGCACCGTCTACCGCGGCGACGAACCCGTCCGCCGCTACGCCCGGCGGATCGCCGAGGCCCTGCCCGCCGGGCAGGCCGAGCACTACCTGGGTGTCTTCGAGCGCTACCTCGCCGAGGGCGTCGCCGCCGCGAAGCAGAGCACGGACACCGTCGAGGCCGCCGCGCTGCGCGAGGCCGTGGACGGCTGGGGCGCGGCGCACAGCCTGGCCCAGCGCTGCCACGGCGTCCCGCCGGACGTCACCGAGGCCGCGTTCCGCCTCTCCCGGCAGGACATGCTCGACCCCGGCTGCGAGCTCGAGGTCGTCACCCCGCTGGTGGCCGCGCTCAGCGCCCTGCGCGGCTCCGTACGCGTCCTGCTGGCCACGAACAGCCCGCGCCCCGGCCTCGACGAGCTGCTGGACCGGATGGGTGTCGCAGCGGCCTTCGACGGCCTGGTGCCCGGCGCGGCGAAGCCGGACGGCCTGCGCCGCCTGCTGCGAAGCGAGCTCGGCGACGATCTGCGCGACCGCCCCTGGCGGCTGTTCTCACTCGGCGACCACTACTTCAACGACCTCGCGCCCGCGGTTGAGATCGGCGGCGCCGCGGGGTACATTGACCGGTTCGGTCGAGCCGACGGCCCGGCGACGGCGCAAGCCCCCGTCGTCGAGCGGTTGCTGCCCGCGATCCACGCCTGGGTCGCCGACCCGCGCTCCGCCGCCGTGCCGGCGGCCTGACGCGGCGTCCGGCGTCGCACGTGCCCGCGCAGGTGACGAAAAGAGTGAGGAAGTAACGCGGTGTCGGCCAGTGTGGAGTTCTGGGGCGGGGTCGGGGTCATCGGCTCGAGCAAGGTCCTGATCAAGGACGGCGGTCATCGAGTCCTGCTGGACCTGGGCCTGGACATCCCGAAGGACGGGGACCTGTTCCGGGTCCCCGCGGCCCCGCGGCCCGGCCGCGAGCTGGCCGACCGGCTGCGGGTCGGCGCCGCCCCGGCGATCCCAGGCCTGTTCGACCCGACCGCGCTGGCCGCGGGCGACCGGCTCGGCGAGCAGGTCGAGCCCACCGCGCTGTTCGTCACCCACCCGCACATCGACCACGTGGGCCTGGCCGGCTTCGTCCGCCCGGAGATCCCGGTGCACGCCGCGCCGGACACCATCGCGATGATGAACGCGCTGGAGAAGGGCCGGGAGGCGCTGCCCGGACCGCGGGCGTTCGCCGGGGCCACCGACTGGCGGCCGATCGGGCTGGGCGAGGCCGTGCGGGTCGGGCCGATGACGGTCGAGCGCTTCGACGTGGACCACGACGTGCCAGGCGCCAGCGGATACCGGGTCACCACCGGCGACGGCGTGCTCGCCTTCACCGGCGACTTCCGCTTCCACGGCCACCGGCCCGAGCTGTCCTGGGGCTTCGCCGAGGCCGTCGCGGGCGTGGACGTGCTGGTCACCGAGGGCACGACGCTCAGCTGGGAGGAGATCCACCCGCTGCGCACCGAGGTCGACGTGAACTCCATGTTCGAGGCCGAACTCGCCGGTAATCCGGACCTGGTGATGCTGGCGGTGTACCCGCGCGACTTCGACCGGGTGCGCGACTTCACCGCGATCGCCGAGGCGGCCGGCCGGCGTATCCTGTGGCCGGACCGGACCGCGGCGTTCCTGCGCGCCGCGGGCTTCGAGGCGACGCTGTCCGCGGACGAGGTCGGCCTGGACGCGGTGCGCGAGGCGCCCGCGAGCTACCTGCTCCAGTTCGACGCCGACGACATCCCCAGCCTGCTCGACCTGCCCTTCGGCCCGCACAGCGTGTTCGTGCACGCCAACGGCGAGCCGCTCGGCCCCTTCGAGCCGCGCTGGCAGCTGTTCGTCGACTGGCTGGCCAAGCTCGGCGTGCCGCTGCGCCGCATCGGCTGCTCGGGCCACGCGTACCAGGACGACCTGCACGAGTTCGTCCGGATGATCAACCCGAGGGTGCTCATCCCGATCCACACCTTCAGCCCGTACCGCGTGCACCCGACCGGCGGCACCGCGCGGCTGGTGGTGGACTACGCGCGGGCCTACGACTTCGCCGGCCGGCCGCTCGGGTAGCCGCCGCGCCCGGGGGCGGACCGGGTAGGCTCGTGTCCGTGACCGTCATGACCTGGGTGATCGTGTTCGTCGCGCTCGCGGTGCTGGCGCTGATCGCGATCGCGGCGTGCGCGTGGCCGGTGTGGAAGGCGGCCAAGGCGCTGCTCAAGCAGTTCGGTGACGCGTCGGGGGCGTTCGGCGAGGCGATGGAGTCGCTCTCCGAGGCCCTTGACCAGCCCGCGATCCGAGAAGCTTCATCGCGGCGGCGTTGACAAAGTTTCACGGCCGCTGAGACCGTGGATGGACGCATGGCCGCCTCCCGGCGGCCGTTCCCCCTGTCCTGGAGCCGCAACCGATGCTGCTGCGCACCGAGTCCCTCTTCCTGATCGTGGTCGTCGGGCTGCTGCTGTTCGGCTGGAGGCGGCTGCCCGGGTCGATGCGCGACCTCGGCAAGGCGCGCCGTATCCTCAAGGCCGAGAGCCAGGCGCTGCGCGACGACGTGCCGCTCCCGAGGCGGCGCGTGGTCGAGGCGAGTCCCGAGGACGTCGTCACCAGGCACGACGGCTAGCGGACTCGAAGAAGACGGATAAGGCAGGCGACCACACGTGGCAGGCAAGGCTGGGCGCTCGGCGGATGACGCGGAACGGATGCCGCTCGGCGAGCACATCCGGGAGTTGCGCAACCGGCTGATGAAGGCCGCTCTGGCGATCCTCATCGGCGGCATCCTCGGCTTCGTGTTCCGCACGCACGTGCTGCACGCGCTGGAGACCCCGGTCTGCTCGATCAAGGGCCTGCACGGAGTCGCCCAGGCGTCGAAGCAGTGCCCAAACGGCGCGATCGTCTTCAGCGGCCCGACCGCGCAGGTGAGCCTGTCCTTCAAGATCGCCATGTACGTCGGCATCGTGCTGGCCAGCCCGGTCTGGCTGTACCAGGTGTGGGCGTTCCTCGCGCCGGGCCTGTACAAGAAGGAGAAGAAGTACAGCCTCGCCTTCATCGGTGCCGCGGTCCCGCTGTTCGTCGCCGGTGTGACGGTCTGCTACTTCCTGTTCCCGCTGATCATGCAGGTGCTGCTCAGCTTCCTGAGCGGCGCGGGCGGTGCCACGCTGCTCGACGCGAGCCAGTACATGACCTTCATCCTGCAGATGATGACGGTCTTCGGCGTGTCCTTCGTGCTGCCGCTGGTGCTCGTGTTGTTCAACTTCATCGGCATCATGAGCTCGAAGGCGATGCGCAAGTGGTGGCGCGGCATCGTCCTGGCGATCTTCATCTTCGCCGCCATCGCAGTCCCCACCGGCGACCCGATCGGCATGAGCGTGCTCGCCATCCCGATCTGCCTGCTCTACTTCGCCGCGGTCGGAATCGCCGAGCTCAACGACAGACGCCGCACCCGCCGCAAGGCCGCCATGCCCGGGGCGAATCTCTCGCCGGACGAGGCCACCGACCTGGACCTGAGCCCGGCGCCGATCGAGGATTCGCAGTCGCTGGAGGACATCCTCTAGCCGTTCGGCGCGCGTCGTCGACCTCGAAGACGGCGTCGGCTCGGAGCGGCGTGAAATCGATCTCCCGGTGTCGGACCCTTGCCCTAGGATGAAGAGCATGGCTTCGCCGTTCCCGCAGTTCTCCGCTCTGTATCCGTTCGGGCTCGACGAGTTCCAGGTCCAAGGCTGTGCCGCTCTCGACGAGGGGCACGGAGTCTTGGTCGCGGCGCCGACCGGGGCCGGGAAGACGGTGGTGGGGGAGTACGCCGTGTTCCTGGCGCTGACCCGGGGGCGCAAGTGCTTCTACACCACCCCCATCAAGGCCCTGTCGAACCAGAAGTTCGCCGACCTGGTGAAGCGGCACGGAGCCGCGAACGTCGGCCTGCTGACCGGTGACAACTCGATCAACGGGGACGCGCCGGTGGTGGTGATGACCACCGAGGTGCTGCGCAACATGCTGTATGCGGGCTCGACCGCGCTGGACGGGCTCGGGTTCGTGGTCATGGACGAGGTGCACTACCTCGCCGACCGCTTCCGCGGCGCGGTGTGGGAGGAGGTGATCATCCACCTGCCCGAGTCCGTGCAGCTGGTGTCCCTCTCGGCCACCGTGTCCAACGCGGAGGAGTTCGGCGAGTGGCTGGAGACCGTGCGCGGCTCGACCACGATCATCGTCTCGGAGCACCGTCCGGTCCCGCTCTGGCAGCACGTGCTGGCGGGCGGCAAGATCTTCGACCTCTACAACGGCGTGGACCCGGAGACCCCGGACGCCGCGCAGGTGAATCCCGAGCTGGTGCGCTACTGCCGGCAGGAGGAGCGGCTCGCGCCGTCGGGGCGCCGCGGGCGCTCGGCCGGGGTGGGGCGCGGCGGTCGTTCCGGGCCGCCGAGCCGGGTGGAGGTCGTCGACCGGCTCGACTCCGAGGGGCTGCTGCCCGCGATCACCTTCATCTTCTCGCGCGCCGGGTGCGAGGGGGCCGTGCAGCAGTTCCTGCGCTCCAACGTGCGGCTGCTCAGCCAGGAGGACCGGCTCAAGGTGCGCGCGCACGTGAGCGCGCGCACGGCCGACATCCCGCGCGAGGATCTCAACGTTCTCGGATACCACGACTTCCTGGACGCGCTGGAGCGGGGCGTCGCCGCGCACCACGCGGGGATGCTGCCGACCTTCAAGGAGATCGTCGAGGAGCTGTTCGTCCAGGGCCTCGTCAAGGCGGTCTTCGCGACCGAGACCCTGGCCCTCGGCATCAACATGCCGGCGCGTTCGGTCGTGCTCGAATCCCTGGTCAAGTGGAACGGCGAGGCGCACGTCGATGTCACGCCGGGCGAGTACACGCAGCTGACCGGCCGCGCCGGGCGGCGCGGGATCGACATCGAGGGGCACGCGGTCGTGCTCTACCGGCCCGGCCTGGATCCGCGGGCCCTGGCCGGCCTCGCCTCGACGCGTACGTATCCGCTGCGCTCGTCCTTCAAGCCCTCGTACAACATGGCCGTCAACCTCGTCGGCCAGGTCGGCACGGCGCGGGCCAGGGCGCTGCTGGAGAGCTCCTTCGCGCAGTTCCAGGCGGACCGCGCGGTGGTCGGGCTGACCCGGCAGCTCAAGCGGAACAACGAGGCGCTGGCCGGGTATAAGGAGTCGATGACCTGCCACCTCGGCGACTTCGAGGAGTACGCCGCGCTGCGCCGGGCCCTGTCGGACCGCGAGGCGGAGCTGTCCAGGCAGAACTCGGCCTCGCGCCGGGCGTCGGCCGCGTCGGCGGTGGAGAAGCTCAAGGTGGGCGACGTGATCACCGTGCCGTCGGGGCGGCGCGCGGGCCTGGCCGTGGTGCTCGACCCGGGCCTGGACACCGGCAAGGAGGGCCCGCGCCCGGTGGTGCTGACCGCCGAGCGGCAGGTGGTCCGGCTGTCCATGCTGGACTTCCCGGTGCCGGTCGAGCCGCAGTTCTGGATGCGCATCCCGAAGAGCTTCAACCCGAAGTCCCCGCAGTCCCGCCGGGATCTCGCCTCGGCCCTGCGGACGAAGGCGGGGACCGAGGGCGTCAAGGCGGTCCGGCCGCGCCGGCAGCGGGCCGATCCGGCGGAGGACGCGGAGATCGTCCGGCTGCGCGCGGCCATCCGTCGGCACACGTGCCACGGCTGCGACGACCGGGAGAACCACGCGCGCTGGGCCGAGCGCTACTGGCGGCTGCAGCGCGACACCGAGCAGCTCGAGCGCCGGGTACGCGGCCGCACCAACTCGATCGCGCGCACCTTCGACCGGGTGTGCTCGGTGCTGACGGTCCTCGGCTACCTCGACGGCGAGCGGGTGACGGATGCGGGCCGCCGGCTCGCGCGCCTGTACTCGGAACTCGACCTCGTCGCCGCCGAGTGCCTGCGCGAGGGCGTGTGGGACGGCCTGAACGCGGCCGAACTCGCCTGCGCCGCCTCGCTGCTCGTGTACGAGGCCAGGAGCAGCGACGACGCGCCGCCGCCGCGGGTGCCCAAGGGCCCGGCCCGGGAGGCGATCGAGCGCACGATGCGGATCTGGCTGGAGACGCACAACCTGGAGGGCGACTACGACCTCGACTTCCAGCGCGAGCCGGACACCGGCTTCGCCTGGGCCGCGTTCCGCTGGGCCTCCGGGCACCGGCTCGAGGCGGTGCTCGAGGAGGTGGCCCTGCCCGCGGGCGACTTCGTGCGCTGGTGCAAGCAGCTGATCGACCTGCTCGGCCAGATCGCCGACGCCGCGGCCGCGGATCAGGGTTCCGGCGTCCGCGAGGCGGCGCGCGAGGCGGTGGGCCTGATCCGCCGCGGCGTGGTCGCCTACAGCTCGGTGACCTGAGCGCGAACACGGGTGAGCGGGCCCGACGCCGTGCCGGGCCCGCTCACTGATGCGGCCTCAGCTCATCCGCGCGGGCTTGAAGACACCGAAGACCCCGCCCTGCGGGTCACGCAGCACGGCGATCCGCGGCCCGTTCTCCATCTGCACGTCCTCGGCCGCGTGCACCACCTCGCCGCCGAGCTCGCGCGCCTTCGCCACCGTCGCGTCCACGTCCGCGGCCACGAAGTACGGGTTCCAGTGCGCGGGCATCTCGGGCGGGAACATCTCGCCCATGTTCATCAGGCCGCCGAACATGTTGCCGCCGAGCCCCACCATCGGGTAGTCGTCCGAGGGCCAGACCTGCCAGCCGAACGTGTCCTTGTAGAACTTCACCGCGCCCGGCACGTCGCGGGTGCTGCCGTCGATCCAACCGAACGCGCCCGGCTCGTCGACTACGGCGAAGCCGTTGAACTCCTTGGCCTGCCAGAGCCCGAACGCGGCCCCGGTCGGGTCGCTCAGCATGGCCCAGCGCCCGGCGCCCATGACGTCCATCGGGCCCATCCACAGCCGCGCGCCGGCCTTCTGCGCGACGGCCGCGGCCTCGTCCGCGTCGGGCGTCGCGAAGGAGATCAGCCAGGCCACCGGCTGCTGCGGGTTCATCAGCGGGGCGACGGCGGCGCACGGGCTGCCGTTCAGCGAGAAGATCGTGTAGCCGCCGGCCTCCGGGTTCGGGTCGGTCTCGGCCGTCCAGCCGAACAGGCCGCCGTAGAAGCGTTGCGCGGCCTCCGGGTCCGTGGTGCCCAGCTGCGTCCAGCACGGCGAGCCGGGAACGATATCGGTCACTTTCATGACACTGCCTCTCCATTGAGGGTGATTGCGCCGACTCCCACCTAACTCCGCCGTGACCCGGCACGCCAGTGGAACGCGCGGGCAACCCGGAGCCGATAACGTGTGCCGCGTGACGGAGATCAAGGACATAAAGACCGTGTCCAGCCGGGTGGTGTACGAGAACGCCTGGCTGAGTGTGCGCGAGGACGCCATCGAGCGCGCGGACGGCTCGCCGGGCATCTACAGCGTCGTGGACAAGGGCAACTACGCCGTCGTGGTGCCGTACGAGAACGACGGCTTCTGGCTGGTCGAGCAGTACCGCTACCCGATGGGCGAGCGCTCCTGGGAGTTCCCGATGGGCACCTACCCGGACCGCCGGACGGGTGACCCGCTGGAGCTGGCCCGACGCGAACTGCTCGAGGAGACCGGCCTGAGCGGCGGCCGCTGGGAACTGCTCGGCGAGCTGTGGTGCGTGCCCGGCTTCTCCTCGCAGTCGGGCCACGTCTACCTGGCCACCGAGCTCGCGCCCGGCGAGCACGACCGCGAGCCCGAGGAACAGGACATGCGGCACCAGTGGTTCAGCCGCCAGGACGTGGAGAAGATGCTGCGCGACGGCACGATCAAGGACGCGCAGACCATCGCCTGCTACGGTTTCTTCCTGCTGCACGGGAGCCGTCTCCATAAATAGTAGACGCTCGGCGACGGCGTATCAATGCTCGTTGCCGCATCGTTGCAGATCAGAGCGGCTTTACGGGGTGCTTGGCCAGGGCGTGAGCCCTGGCATCCACCCACAAAGGGGGCCGGTTTCGGGTGCGGTTCCTCCTCGTCGGCGGGCGCAGCCCGGATCAGGATTCTGACCTTTTCGCGCGACCATCCACTGAACGAGCGGACGGGGCGGCATGGAGAGGGACGCGAACTTGTTCGCGGCGCTCGCCGTCACGGCACGGGAGCGGCAATAGATCAGCAGATCAGCGTTGGTGAGCCATCGAGACGTGCGGCTAGGACACTGCTGTGTCCGAATTCCGGTAGATGCCCAGGTAGTAGGACAGGGCTGTGAGGGATGGACCATCGCTGATCTGCCCTTTTGATGCCAGGCCGGGAATATCCTTAGCTGGAACCCATTCGATCTTGGAGGATTCGGTGATGTCGGTTGGCGCGCCGATGTGGGTGCAGTCTGTGACGTGGTATGAGGTGAACCGCATTGTTGAGATGCCGCTCAGAGCGTTGTACGCGGTCATGAGGGTGACGCGCCCGGCCCGGTAGCCGGATTCCTCTTCGACTTCACGGCGAATGGCATGTTCCGGATCTTCGTCGGGATCGGCCCAGCCTGCGGGGACTTCCCATCCCCAGGTGTCCGTGATGAAGCGGTGTCTCCAGAGGAGCAGCACGCGGTCTTGATCGTCGGTGACGACGGAGGTCAAGGAGGCACGTGGCATGGTGAGCACGTGGTGTTCGATGCGGCCGATCGTGGGGATATCGACGTCTTCGAGCCAGACGTTCACCCAGTCACTTTCGTAGACCAGGCGGCGCCCGTGACTGGTCCAGCGCATATCTCAGCCTTTCAGTCCGGGAGCGCGGCAGTCTCGTCGCGCAGCCTTTCGGAGAGCGCGGTCACCGGTGCCAGTGCCGGCCACCTTCCTAAGTCGTGTTGGATGCTACCGGCTCGGTCAGCGATCGGTCGGACGAGGGACCCGGCAGCGAGGTTCAGGGCCGAGTGGGTCAGTTGGCAGGCTTCTTCCACCTCGCCTTCCACTATCTTGCACTGGGCCAGGTCAAGTGTGAGGAGCGCGCGGCCCTTGATGTCGGATCTCTCGCGGCGGTCAAGGGCGTTGACGAGCAGCGGTTCTGCTTCTGCGGTGTTGCCGGCGCGGAGGTGGCAGGTCCCCGCGATGCCCTGTAGGCGCGCCGGGTCGAAGAAGTCGATGCCGCTCGGCGCGTCCGCGATGGCGAGAGCCCTGGCTGCTTGGTCGAGAAGGTCCAGCGTTCGCCTGCTGTCGCCGAGAGCCGCGTGTGCACGGGCGGCGAGTGCGAGAACCCATGCCTCTCTGCGGTGGTTACCATGCCCGCCGACGAGACTGGCGGCTTGATCGAGCATCTCCGCCGCGCGGGCGTGCTGTCCCGCGAAAGTCGGCCCGATACTCTGCGTGGCAAGTACCCACGCGGTTAGCGGATCGTCCTCGGCTTCTCGACCAGCAGCGTAGCCGACTTCGAAGTAACTATGAGCGCGAGCCTGGTCGTCAAGGTCGAGGAAGAGGTTTCCGGCGAGTCCGGCCAGGATGCCGACAAGTCGCGTGCACTGTCGAGCGCTGCGGGCGGACTGGGGTTGGGAAAGCGCCGAGTGGAGTCGGCTCAGCATGTTGAGGACGCTTGGCAGCAGCGCTTGCGGTGCGGTTGAGGGGTACCGGATTGCGCTGGTGAGTACGGCGCGCTCCATCTGCGCGAGAGTATCAGAGCTTATATTCGCCTTTGTGATGGCGTCGAGCAGTTCCCAGGCCTGCGGAGTCTGGGTACCCCTATCCGGCGACGCCTCGCCCGGTTCGCCTGATCCCCGGTCGAGCCCGAATCGGTCCATCGGGATTCCCAGTCCGTCCGCTACGCGCGCGATAACAGCGACCGACGAAGCTTGACGCTTTCCGGCCATGTACTCGGCGACTCGGCTCGGGGTAAGTGCACAGCGTCTAGCCAGATGGGACGCCGTGAACTGCCCGGGACCGTCTGTCAGGTTGTTGATGGTTCGGAAGAGCTGTCCGATGTCGCGGCGGCGGCAGGCCGCGACAACGGCGGGATGATCGCGCACGTGCGAAGGCATGTGGTCGGGCGAGCGGGATCCCACGGCCATCGTGGCGGCTCCTCACACTGGGCTTTCGAGGTCCGGCGGGCTCAGGGTGCTACTGGTCAGTTTACCCATCATGGCCTGCTCACCGTGTCTCTCCCGGGACGGCGCGTAGTGCGTGATGATCCGTTACATGGCGATGTCTGACGAAGTGGCGGCGGGTGGCTCGACCGCTGGGGAGCCCGACACGTATCCGCTGTGGACGATTCGGTATACGTGGACGGTCCTCAATTCCCAGGATCAGCCGACGTATACGCATGATGTCGCGCTGAGTGAGACAGAGGCGATAGATCGTGCTGTGTTCGCTCTTGATCACCACGCCAATTCCGGGCAACGCCTTCTCGTTGCTGTGCACATCAAGCGTCCTGATGGGTGGTCGGATGTGCCGAAGTCGAGTACAAACCTCGCTCGGCACGGATACCTCTACGCATTCCAGCAGTCGCCCCGCCGCCCGAGGTGATGTGCCACCAGGTGCACCTATCCATGTTGGACGGGGTCTACTGCTGCCATCCATGGCCGCTCGTGGCTGCTCCGAGGTTCGAGGGGCCGTGGCGTCCGCCGCCTGAACCGCCGCTGAACTTCACGGCTGTACAGCGCTGGTTGGAAAGGCGACGTGCCCTTGAGGTCCAGCGCATCACGGGAATCACCGACTCCCTGACGAATGGACAGACATGAAGTTAGGCAAGTGTTCTCCGCTCATATCGCTCGTCGCGGCCTGGTCGCTGCTGCTGGTGCCGGTCGCGCTCGGTGTCTCCGCGTGTGCTTGCGGAGCTGCTACTGCTTCAACGGTCACTTCCAAGGGGTCGGGTAGCGGCTGTTCCGGAGGTGGCGGGGGCGGCGGCATCCAGCCGTGTTCGCCGGGCGCGAGCGAGGCTGATGAGCATGGCCGCATAGCGGCTCAGCAGGCCGGACCGCAGAAGCCGGTTGCGTGGGGGGTCTACCCGGCCGATCCGGTTGGCGCCTACAACGTGACCATCTATGTAGACGATCAGCTCTACGACACCAAGAAGCAGGCATATCCGCCACACGGCTCAATCATCTACGACCCCAACAACAAGAGGTACCTTCAGAGTGGCGGGATCTTCCTGATCTCCGGCACCCTCATCCACCCCGACGGTTCTGAGGAAGGCTTCTACTTCCAATGCACACTCGCGTGAGCTTCATTCTCGACCGTCTGAACGCTGACTTCGAGGCGGCTGGCCTCGGTCCGATCACGTTGGTACTCAATCCCGGCGCGGAGTGGGACAAGCCGGTATGGGCGTTCGACGGTACGCAGGTTGGCGTCGGTTTTGACGATGTTGAGTCGTGTATCGCAACGCTGGCATCCGCTTTTCAAGACCTGGTGATCGACCAGGAACACCAGGCGTGGCCGCAAGTCGATGGGCGCCCCATGTGGCCTTCGGCGCAGTCCGGAGTGGCGTGCTGGCATCTGGACGGTAAGGCGTGGTGTGCCATCGGTCTTCTCACGCGCGCGCTCGCGGCGCACAGCGCTTCGAGCTGAGGAACGCCAGCGAGCCCATGATCGCCCTTGTCCTGTTACAGGCGCGCACCCGTGGCGGGACAGGGGTAGCCAAACACCCATCACTAGAAAGGTGATCATGCAGCCTACCGCTGACCTCGACCTCGACCAGCTCACCGAGGCGTCGCCCGCGCGTTGCGGCTTGCGCAAGAGGATCATGGCGGCCCTCGCGGCACTCGTCATACTCGCCCTCTGATACACCCCACGATGGCCCGCCGGGGATTCGTCTCTGTCCCCGGCGGGCTGGGCAACCCACCCAACCCGTGATGTAGAGGGAGGCGAGCTATGTCTTCTGATCGGCAGAAGAGGATCGAGGTGCTGTTGCAGGACGGCGCCGACCAGGCGAGAGCGCAGGGCTATGAGTCCACCGCGCAGAACCTGGGGGGGCAGTTGGGCAGGTATCGCGGGCGGAATGCCCGGGAAGAGAGCGCGCAGCAGGGCAACGGCTGAGTTTCGGCAGTTATTTCGCTGTTTCGTGTCCAGCCATCAATACCTTCAAGCCGTACTGCCTGGATCCGGTCACGCTTCACGACTGAATGCCCGGGTTGGGCGGCCGCCGGCTCTGCCTCGACGTCGGCGCCCCGGCGTGGTCACGCGTCCGGTGGCTCGAGCCGCGCCGTGTTCTCCCGCGTCCGGAACGCTCCGGGCGTCGTGCCCGTCTCCCGGGCGAAGAACTTCCCGAAATTGGTCGGCTCGCTGAACCCGATGGCGCGGCCGATCGCGGCGACAGTCATGTCGGTGTGGACCAGGAGGCGCTTGGCTTCAAGCGCGACGCGCGCGTCGAGGAACTGCTTGGCCGTCTGCCCGGTCGCGGCGAGACAGGCGCGCGTCAGCGTTCTCGGCGCGTACCCGAGCAGAGCGGCGAAATCCTGCACGTCTCGGGTGGCCGCGAAGTTGCGCTCGACCTCACGCCGGAACGTGCGGAAGACTTCGCCGACCTCGGCTGAGCCGGGCCCGGGTGCGCGCGGCAGCCGCGCGATGCGAAGCAGTAGCGCCGCGAGCAACTGGCGAAGCAGTTCTGCCGAGACTCTCGCTGCGGTCTCCCCGTGCGTCGTCCCGAGGAGTCGGTATTCGGCCTCGATTTCCACGGCCGCGCGGTGCACCCCGTTGGGTTCGCCGTTCGGCGTCCGAAGTGCCGACGGCCCGAATTCGAGATCGAGGAAGGGGAACATGCGGGGTATGCGGGGCGGGAAGTCGGCGGTGAACAGCAGAACGACCGCGTCCAGATCGGCCAGGCGTCCGTCCGTCCGGGCGGGCAGCCGCTGGACCTGGCCCGGCCGCACGTGCAGCACGGTTCCGGGTCGGCAGTCCTGGGGGACGAAGTCGACGACGGCCCGGCCGTGGCCGGAACGGACCACGGTGAGCTGGTGGAAGCCGGCCCGAATCGGTGACGCCGCGACCCGCTGCTTGGTGCGCGAGCGCAACTGTGCGAAGGACATCGCCTCCAGCCCCAGATACGGCCGATCGGGGTTCGCGTACCCGAGGTCGACGACGTCAGACTGTCCGAAATCAACCATGAGGAGCCCTGAACCTACCTCGTGCCGGGGACGGTCGGCAACCGATGCTGGAGGCAGCGGCGCTGATCGACTGTCAAGGCCGCCCACCGGGAACCACATCGAGGAAATGAGTCCAACCATGACCGCACGAGTGCTCGACCCCGCTCGCCTCCCGTTCGCGTTCGAGGACGCGCTCAACGCCGGGAACGTCGACGCCGTCCTGGAGCTGTTCAGCCCGCAGGCGACGATGCGCACCCTCGGCCACGAGGTCCTGACCGGCACGGAGGAACTGCGCGAGGAGATCGTCCGCACTGTCGAGGCGAAAGCCCGCCTGACCAACACGGCCAGGCTCTGCCTGACCGGCGACGGCACCGCCCTCATCGTCGTCGACTGGACCCTTGAGGCGACCACGCCAGACGGCACCCGCGTCACGCCTTCCGGGACGACGGCGAACCTCGCCCGCCGCTTCGGCGACGGATCGTGGCGATTCACCGTTCTCAACCCGCTGGGCACCGCCTGAGGCCCCGTCACGCCCGAGCTCCCGTTCTTGAATCGTGAAGTGCTGGTCGCACAGCTGATCGTCTTGTGGAGGTACGCCGCGACCCCGCCGCGAACGGCGCCCTAGCGCCGCATGCGCAAGGCGCGAGCGCTTGTCGCCGCACGTGCGCGCCGGCGCGGTGAGCGTCGGCGCGCGCGGTCTTCTCCACAACAGCCGAACTGGTCAGCCTCGCTAACCACACGCCCCGGCTGGAGCCTGATGGCAGCGGGCTGGGGCCATGTTCGTGAATCCGCAGCCTGACAGCTCGGGCGCGAAGCGCCCGGACGGTCCGGCGAGCGCGGGCGCCGGAGGCGCCCGCGTCTTGAGTGAGTAGAGAGAATATTCGACGCCTGCCCGCTGCGTGTGCTCGTGGCGGGCGGGCGGCGTGGCCCGTGCCCGCGTGGGGCACTCGACGCCAAAGCTGCTGCCCTTCGCCTTCCTCGAGGAACTTGGTCTCCACCAGCTTGTTCAGCTTGGCGACTGTCATCGTCGGGGCTGGCTTGCAGTGGGCCGCCGAAGGGATGCCCTTCATGCGCGCGAGACACGCGTAGTTCGTACCGTTGGACGTGCTGTTGGTCCGCGAAAGTGAGGTACAGCCGGTGCCCGCATTGACCGCAGAATGCGATGCCGAGCAGCATGGCCGTGCTCTTGGGCGCGCGCGGCTTGCCCCCGCGCTTCGGAGCCGTCTTGGCGATCAGTGCTGCGCGGGTGGTCTGATCCCAGAGCGGATCCGCGATGCGGATCGGGCGGCCATCGGCACCGAGCACGGGCCTGTCGTCGTGCATGAGGTAGCCCAACGCTGCCTCGCTCGTCAAGATCCCCTTGAGTGTGGCGGGCCTCCATATGCTGCCCTTGGGCTCGCGGCCGTACAGCATCGCGCGGTGATCGGCGGGGCTCGGAATGCCCTCGCGCGTCAGCCGGACTGCCTCCGTGCTGTATGTGATCATGCCGGACTCGTCACCCAAGATCCGCTCAGCCACCTTGCGAATGATCTCTGCTGCGACCGCATCAATCTCGGTGTGGTCAACGCGTCCGTTGGGCACAGCCCGCACGTAGCGGTAACCGTATGCTGCCTTGCCGCGTGGGCGACCGGCGTCGCGCATTTGCTGGGCCGTCTGCCTGTTTCGCCGCTGGATCGCCCTCAGCTCCATCTGTGCTCCCAGGGACTCCATCGAGAACCGCAGCTCGTCAGCGTCGTCGCTGAGGTCCCACGGCCATCGTGCCCGTAGGTCACGAGCAAGCGGCCCGACACCTTCATCATCTGGCCGGTGGCCAAGACGTCGAGCTGGTTGCGTCCGATCCGGTCGACTGCCGCGCCCGCGATGCCGTCGTAGGGACCCATCTCGCCGCGCAGCCACGGGCCGAGCTTCGGCCGGTCGAGCGGGTTCATGGCGCCCGAGACTTCCCAGTCGTCGGCCCATGCGATGATGTGACCGCCTACGGCCTCGACGGCACTGATCACTTGGTCTTGTTGCTTTTCCGGGGAGCTAGTCTTGTCAGTCGTTCGGGACAGTCGGCGGACGCCAACCAAGCACTTGCCGCATCCGTCGTAGTCTGTCACCAGCACGCGATCTATCATTCCCCGGTCTCCGTCTCGCCACCATGCATTTAGAGACGGCTCCTGCAGGGGAAGCAGAAGGGACTACCGTGTCTCAGGGCACTGCACTCGCATCAGCACGTCCGCTCCGCCGCCCCGCGCGGGTGGTGCTGGCGGCGTTGACGCTGCCGGCCGTACTCGCGCTGGCCGGATGCGGCGATAC
>NZ_DASZKT010000257.1:0-29505 GCF_035552695.1 Actinospica sp. | reverse complement strand
CCTCATCGTGGCGCGGCGGCGGTCGACGCGGATCGAGGTCGAAGAGCCTCAGCCCTCACCCTCGTGCTCATCGTGACCATAGCCCTGATCATCGTTCGCGATGGCCAGGCGCTCCTTGCGCTTTCGCCACCATTCCGTTCCCTGGTTCGGGTTCACCAGGTGGGCGGCCAATGACACGGCCTTCGACGTCTGGTTCAGTCCCCGATAGAGACCGAGCCGCGCCTTCGGAATCATTCCGCGATGCACACCATGAGTGCGCCACGCAGTCGTCGTGTCGCCGCCGAATTCCTTCGTCTCTTCGGCCGTGTAGTAATACAGCGCGATCGACTTCCGCCAACGTCCCTCGGCGATCGGCTTCGGGAACCCGTGGATCGACCGGTTGTCGGTGGTGAAGATCATCGTGCTGCCCCATGCGGGCACGACGGTCTTCGCCGGCTTGGCCGGATCGCCGAGTTCGAGGCAGCCGCCGTACGACTCATCCCGCTCGTCGTTGAGGTAGACCAGTACGTTGATGCGGCGGTAGAGCGCGAGCGGCTCGTAGAGGTGGGATGACCTCGATGTTCGAGCAGGTGAACTTCTGGAACTGATACGCGTCCCCCAGCGCCGTCCACGAGCGGAACTCGCCGAATCGCCACGCGGTCGCCGTCGAAACGCCCGCCTCTGCCACGCGGATGCTCGGCGAGCGAGGCGGTGACCGCGTCTCGCCGATCCGCCCGGAGCGTCTCGTCGCCCTGAAAGGAGTAGTACCGTTCGTGCGCGAGTGGCGGGTGGCCGAGCATAGCGATCATGGGTATGACGAGGTGCTGGCGGGCGACGGTCATCGGCGGGGCGACGCTTGCGGCGGTGTGCGCGGCGGGGACGGCGGCGGCCGCGGGGCCGAACCCGATCATCATCCAGCCGAACCCGGTGGCGCCGGGCGGGACGATCTCCGTGTTCGACGGCGGGAACTGCGATGTCCCGGCGACCGGCACGGCGACGTTCCAGACGAGCGGGAGCGTCAGCATCCCGTCGATCAGTCTCAGTGTGCTGCAGAACATGATCGGCGGACAGGGCCAGATCCCGGCGAACGTCGCGCCCGGCAGCTACTCGGTCTCGGTGACCTGCACGACGGCCAGCGGCACCGAAGGCCCGTTCACCGGCACGCTCACCGTCCAGTCGGGCGCGAGCACGGGCGTCAACCCGAACGGCGGCGCGAAGACCGGCGACGGCGCTTCGCTCACCACACCCGGCGGGCTCGCCGAGGGCATCGCGCTCATGGTCGCGGGCGGCGGCGCCTGGTTCCTGTTGCGCAGGCGCCGCTTCAGCTCGTAAGAGTCGCGATCTCGCCGGCGACGTTGGCGCGGGCGCGCGATTCGAAGCGTGCGCGGGCGGACGGGGTGCGATAGACCGTCGGCGCGCTCAGCAGTTCGGCGAGAATTCGGGCGCGTGCCGGGCGGAACACGGCGTCGGGGATCTCCCGGTACTCCTCGCGGACGGCCCGCGCATAGTCGGCGTACCGCTCGGGATCGGCGCCCAGGATCGCGAGATCCGCGTCGAGGAGCACTGCCGCGTTACGGTCGTCGTCCCCGGCCACGTGCTTCTCCGTAAGCCGGACGAGCCGCGACACCTCGGCCACAAGTACCGCGGGGGCGCAAAGCTGCGGGAGAATCTGCTCCGCGAGGCGGGCGCTCGCCTCCTCACTGGAGATGGACACCACTGATTCGGCTCGGTACTCCGCGTCGTGGAACCAGGCAGCGAGACGGACGGCGTCCGCGTCCTCGGCCTCATCCGCGAGTTCGTCGACGATGTCGAGCACTTCTGTCAGATGCCTGACATTGTGATACGCGCGGTGCGACTCCTCGTAGAGCGTGACGAGGTCGTGGCACGCGCGGACGGCCGATTCGTCGGCAATTCCGTCAGTCGTCTCGCCGGCCGAGGCGTTCAGAGCCGCGAGCCAGCGTTCGACGAGAGTCAAGATGAAACTCTCCGGGGTTCGTCACCCGCGGAGGTGGGGAACGGCAGGACCTCGACCAGTGCGTCCGGCGCCTCGTCCGGAATCCAGTGGCTGACGCCGCCGAGCTCGACGAAGCGGTACGGGCCCGCGACGTGCGTCACGCAGCGCTCGGCGGCGTCGCGGGAGATCGCGATATCCCCGGTGGACCAGACGAAGACGACCGGCGCCTCGATCGGCGGCACGGACGTGCCCTCGCCGAACTTGGCCGCGCGGTACCAGTTGAGGGCGCCGCGCAATGCCTTGGGCTCGCCGAGCACGGAGAGATGCGGCTCGATCGCCGAATCGGACAAAGGGTGATACATGCCCCGCAGCCGTCGGGCGTTTTCCTCCAATAGGACCGGGATGGCCTTATCCGGGTCACGGAAAAGATAGACATATTCGGACATTTTCCGCTGCTCCGCGCTCTCCCCCAATGCCTCGGCGAAAGCGGCCGGATGCGGCACCGAAATGGCGGTGAGAGTGCGCACGCGCTCGGGGTAGCGGGCCGCGAGGTACCAGGCGACCATCGCTCCCCAGTCGTGGCCCACGAGGTCGACGTGTTCAATCCCACACGCGTCGAGCAGACCGATCATGTCGGCGGCCAGCGCCGGCAGCGCATAAGCGGCCGGGTCGGTCGGCCGCGCTCCCGGGGAGTATCCGCGCTGGTCGGGGGCGAGCAGCCGGAGCGGAGCATGGGCTGCGGCGAGCCGGGCCGCGACGGCGTCGTACGCGCGGTGGGTCTGCGGAAAGCCGTGCAGCAGCAGGACCGGCCGACCGCCGGGCACGCCCTGTTCGGCCACGTCGA
Organism: Actinospica sp.; assembly: GCF_035552695.1. Lineage (NCBI taxonomy): Bacteria > Bacillati > Actinomycetota > Actinomycetes > Catenulisporales > Actinospicaceae > Actinospica > Actinospica sp. The sequence goes on along the minus strand of NZ_DASZKT010000257.1, from coordinate 26,728 downwards.
AGATCAGGTCGCGGACCGGGACCCGGCTGATCCGCCAGCCGCCGCCCGCGCCGACACCGTCGTGTCCGGAATCCTCACCCGCTCCGCCGGCCGCCGCCGTGGTGAGGTGATCGTCGCCCTGCGTGTTGAACTCCGTCACGGGAGCCGCCCTCTCGCCCTTGATCCGCCGCCGCTTCGCCGTCCTCAGACGACGATACGCCACGGCACCGGGGCGCCGAATAGATCATGCTCAGTCAGCTGACGCGGCGTCAATTCCGCTGAATTGTCCGAATTATTCATGAATATCGAAGTCTGCCCTCAGTGATTTGCGGAGTCGGTTGACCACCCTCCGCATCGTTATCGTTCGGTGACATCTCTGGCTCGAAACCGGGGTCCGTTTTGGCCTAGTGTGCTCATCCAGTTGCTGGTGTTCAGTTACGAATTTCCGTAGCGGCAGCAACACCGCCGAGTTCACGCGGGCCCTGATGCGGCCCGCGAGGAGCCGGGGACCCAATCCCCCTGGGGTGAATCCGCGTCCGCGCGGTAGGGCGACCTCTTGCGCCCGAACCCGTCAGCTAACCCGGTAGGCGGCCAAAGAGGAAAGAGCAAGCATGTCTTCGCACCGCAAGCCCCGGCTTTTCGGCGCCCGAAAGCGGGCCCGGACCGTCACGCTGTGTGCCGCCACCTTCGGCGCCGCCGCAATGCCCGCCCTGGCCCAGGCCGCGACCAGCGGTTCCGCCGCCACCACGACGGTGGCCGTGCACCCGAAGTCCACCATCCACGTGGCAGGCGCGGCCCTGCGCGCCGCCGCGCTGCAGGCGGCCAAGGCCTCCACCAGCACCGGCACCGTCGTGGCCGTCTCGGACACCGTCAAGACCTCGGCGTCCAAGACCGCTTCGTCCACCACGTCGTCCTCGTCCTCGTCTTCGAGCGACAAGAGCTACACCGTGGTCTCCGGCGACACCCTCTCCGGCATCGCCGAGCGCGCGCTGGGCAACGGTGACGACTACCCCGAGCTGTTCACGCTGAACAAGGACCGCTCCGAGCCGAACGGCGGGACGTTCACCGACCCGAACCTGATCGTCACCGGCTGGACCATCGAGCTGCCGGCGGACTCGAAGTCGGCGGAGTCGAGCACCTCCGGCTCGTCGAGCTCGAGCTCCGACTCCGGCTCAAGCAGCTCCTCGTCGGACAGCTCCGGCAGCTCGTCGAGCGCGACGAACTCGTCCAGCTCCTCGGCGGACTCGGCCTCGTCCGGCTCCTCGTCGTCGTCCTCGTCCTCTTCGTCCAGCTCGTACGCGGACAACCTGGACGGCTGGATCAACGAGGCGGTCTCGATACTCAGCCAGCACGGCTACTCCGTGTCGTACAACGCGATCTACGAGACCGCGATGAACGAGTCGAGCGGCAACCCGGGCGCGCAGAACAACTCGGACTCCAACGCCGCCGCGGGCAACCCGTCGGAGGGTCTGATGCAGACCACGCAGACCACCTTCGACGCGTACGCGCTCTCCGGCTACACCGACATCTGGGACCCGGTCAGCAACATCATCGCGGCCGCGATCTACGCGCAGGACACCTACGGCGGTCTGGACACCGTCGTGGCCGATCGCTGCGGCGGCTCCTGCTGGTACGGCTACTAAGCCATACAGCTGAAGGCCGGATAGCTGATTCATCGCGGTACGCGACGAGGTCCCGGGCGTCACCCTCTCCCGATGCCCGGGGCTTCGTCGCGTACCGCGGTGCGCTGTTATATACCTGGTCGCATGGCGATGAACGGCACCGCCGCGCACGAGGGCCTCGCGGCGGCCGGCGAACTTCCGGCGTTGGTGGGCGCGGCCGTGGCGCTGGCCCGCGAATCCGGGTTCGCATACAGCTCGCTGCCCGAGCACGGCGAACTGCTCCGAGTCCTGGCACGCGGCGTCGGTCCGGGCGTGATCGGCGAGACGGGGACCGGCTGCGGCGTCGGCCTGGCCTGGCTGGCGAGTGCCGCGCACCCGAACGCTCGCATCATCAGCGTCGAGCACGACGCGGAACGCGCGAGCCGGGTAGCAGAGCTCTTCCACGACGTGCCACAGGTCGGCATTCTGCGAGGCGACTGGCTCGAGCTCCGCGGATACGGGCCCTTCGACCTGCTCGCGCTCGACGGCGGCGGTCAGGGTAAGGGCACTGATCCCGCGATCGAGCCCGCGGAATGGCTGCGGCCCGGCGGACTGGTCGTGATGGACGACTTCGCCCCGCTCAGCGGCTGGCCGCCGCTCTTCCAGGGCGAGGTCGACGAGGCCCGGCGGCACTGGCTCGACCATCCGCGGATGCGCGCCACGCAGGTGAACGTGACCCCGGAGTGGTCCGCGCTGCTCGCCGCGTACGTGGCCTGACTCTCTCTGTGCTTCTGTACCTCTGTACACGGATGCCCGCCGTGCCGATCCGCGAAGATCGGCACGGCGGGCTGCAGGGATCCATCTACTATCTCAGCGCTCTTCGATCAACACCTCCTCTTCGAGATCGGTGAGCAGCCGCGACCTGATCATGAATCGCACGCCCTCAGGGGCCTCCAGCGAAAAACCGCTGCCGCGCCCTGGGACGACGTCCACGGTCAGGTGTGTGTGGCGCCAGCGCTCGAACTGCTGGCTGCCCATCCAGAAGGAGACCGGTTCGGCGACGCCCGGCACCTCGAGCCGTTCCAGGAGCACGTCCGCCGCCCCGGTGCGGAACTCCCCGGCGAGGTAGCACATCGGCGAACTGCCGTCGCAGCAGCCTCCGCTCTGGTGGAACATGAGCGGGCCGTTGGCCTCGTAGAGGGCGCGCAGCACTCCGGCCGCCGCCTCGGTGACCGCGACCCGGTGGACCACCGTCCCGTCCGTCATCCTGCTCCGCACCTCCGCTCCGCCTCGCCGGCTCCGGCCGGCACCGCTGCCTCGGCGCCGGCCGTCGCTCCCCTCAAGTCTCAGACCTCTGGCATACCCGGTATCGTCTAAAAGAAGCCCATCGCCTTCGGGCTGTAGCTGACCAGTAAATTCTTGGTCTGCTGGTAGTGATCGAGCATCATCTTGTGGTTCTCCCGGCCGATCCCGGAGCCCTTGTAGCCGCCGAAGGCGGCGTGCGCCGGGTAGAGGTGGTAGCAGTTCGTCCACACCCGGCCGGCCTGGATCGCCCGGCCCGCCCGGTACGCGGTCCCCGCGTCGCGCGTCCACACCCCGGCGCCGAGGCCGTAGAGCGTGTCGTTGGCGAGCTTGATCGCGTCGTCGTAGTCGTCGAAGGAGGCGACCGAGACGACCGGGCCGAAGATCTCCTCCTGGAAGATGCGCATCGAGTTGGAACCCTCGAAGATGGTCGGCTGCACGTAGTATCCGCCGCTCAGCTCCCCGCCGAGGTCCACCCGCTCGCCGCCGGTCAGCACCTTGGCGCCCTCGGCCTGGCCGATCTCCAGGTAGGACAGGATCTTCTCCAGCTGGTCGTTCGAGGCCTGCGCGCCGAGCATCGTGGCGGTGTCCAGCGGGTGGCCCTGCACGATGCGCTCGGTGCGGGCGATCGCGTCGGCCAGGAAGTCGTCGTAGTGGCCGCGCTGGATCAGGGCCCTGCTCGGGCAGGTGCACACCTCGCCCTGGTTGAGGGCGAACATCGTGAATCCCTCGAGCGCCTTGTCGTAGAAGTCGTCGCGGGCGCCGGAGACGTCGTCGAAGAAGATGTTCGGGCTCTTGCCGCCCAGCTCCAGCGTCACCGGCTTGATGTTCTCGCTGGCGTACTGCATGATCAGCCGGCCGGTGGTGGTCTCGCCGGTGAACGCGACCTTGGCCACCCGGGCGCTGGAGGCCAGCGGCTTGCCCGCCTCGACGCCGAAGCCGTTGACGACGTTGAGCACGCCGGGCGGCAGCAGGTCCGCGACCAGGCTGAGCAGGTAGTGGATCGAGGCCGGGGTCTGCTCGGCGGGCTTGAGCACCACGGCGTTGCCCGCGGCGAGGGCCGGGGCGAGCTTCCAGACGGCCATCAGGATCGGGAAGTTCCACGGGATGATCTGCGCGACCACGCCGAGCGGCTCGTGGAAGTGGTAGGCGACGGTGTCCTCGTCGATCTCGGCGAGGCTGCCCTCCTGCGCGCGCACCGCCCCGGCGAAGTACCGGAAGTGGTCGATCGCGAGCGGGATGTCGGCGGCCAGCGTCTCCCGGATCGGCTTGCCGTTCTCCCAGGACTCGGCGAGGGCGAGCGCCTCCGAGTGCTCCTGCATCACGTCGGCGATCGTGTTGAGCAACGCGGCGCGAAGCGCGGCGGGCGTGCGGCCCCAGGCGGGGGCGGCCGCGTGCGCGGCGTCGAGGGCGCGTTCGACGTCCTCGGCCGTGCCCCGGGCGACCTCGCAGAACGTCTGCCCGGTGACCGGGCTCGGATTCTCGAAGTACCTCCCTCCGGCCGGCGGAACGTACTCGCCGCCGATCCAGTGGTCGTAGCGGGACTGATAGGCCATCAGCGCGTCGGGTTGGCCCGGCGCCGCGAAACGCGTCATCGTGCGCCTCCACGGAGTTCTCCGGCCGCTCGCCGTTGAGCGGCCTCGAATCCAGAGGCTAGTCCGCGGGACGTTACCTCAACGTTGCATCCGCCGGCGCATGGGGCCTGATACGGGTCTCCCCGCGCAGCCGGCGCACCTCGGCCACCGCCTCGGCACGGCGCACGCTCGGCGGGAGCAGCGGTACGAGCCGCTCCCAGGCGTCCAGGTCCTCGGGTCCGCAGCGTTCGAGCCAGTCGTCGAGCAGCGGTGCGCTGCCGGATTCGAGCACCGCGGTGCGCAGCCGGGCGTCGATCCAGTGCCTTTCGGTGAGCACGGACGGGGCCTCCGAGCGCGGCAGCAGCGAACCCGAGTACGCCGAGAGTGCCGCCTCCAGGTGCTTCGCGCGCAGGGCCCTGGCCACGTCCAGGAAGTCGGCGCTGATCGGGGCCGTCAGCCGGTACGGGCGTGAACCGACCAGCGCGCCGAGCACCCGCCGCAGCCGCGCGACCTCGACCCGCACGGTCGCCTCGGCCGCCGTGTCGTCGTCGTACAGGGCCGCGGCGAGCTGATCGCCCGTCAGGCCCTCGGGGTGCTGGGCCAGGATGACGAGTATCTCGCTGTGCCTGCGGTTGAAGCGCGTCTCCCGGCCCTGCTGGACGAGCACCGCCTGGTCCCGGCCGAGCGCGAGCAGCCTCGCCGTCGCTCCGCACCTCGCCGGGCCGCCGCCCTGCTCGGGCACCCACAGCGCGCCGCCGAACTCGCGCCGCCAGACCGGCGAGGCCGCGAGCAGCGCCTCCGCCGCCTTGGCCGCCGCGTTGACCAGCGCCAGGCTGTGCGGGTGGGCGACGATGTCGCCGCCGGTCACGTCCACGATGCCGAGGATCCGGCCGGTCACCGGGTCGTGGATCGGCGCGGCGGCGCACGTCCAGGCCTGTACGGCCGGCCGGAAATGCTCGGCGGAGAAGATCTGCACGGCATGGTCGACGGCGAGCGCGGTGCCGGGCGCGTTGGTGCCCGCGCTGGCCTCGTCCCAGACGGCGCCCTCGACGAAGTTCATCCCCTCGGCGCGGCGCCGGGCCCAGGCGTGCCCCTCGACCCAGAGCAGCCGCCCGGACGCGTCCGAGATCGCCATCAGGTGCTTGCCGTCCTCGGCTACCGAGCCGACCAGCTCCCGCAGCAGCTCGACGACCAGCGAGAGCGGGTGCTCGGCCCGGTAGCTCTCGAGCTCGCCGCCGGTGAGCGTGACCGGCGCGTTCTCGGCGAGGTCGAGGCCGGCGCAGCGCTGCCAGGACTGCGCGACCACCGGGCGGACCCTCGGTTCGGTGCCGCGGACCTCCTCACCGGACAGGAACGCGTCCTTCGCCCGGGCGATCCCGCGCGCGGTCTCCGCGGGATCCGGGCCGGCCTCGGCCAACCAACCGTCGCTCGTCACAGTGCGCCATCCCCGCCGTCGGCTTCTGATTGCGACTATACGGTCGCTCGGCGCTCACGTCAGCGCTTACGCGCCGTCGGTACCGGATCCGGAAAGTAGGCGCGCCAGGGCAACTGACGCCGCCTCATACCAGGGTGGTACGCCGGTGCCGACCGTGGTCGTAGTCGACAGTGCGTAATCAGCTGTGCGGCGGACGCAACCGTCCGGCGCGCGGCCTAGGGTGAGGGACGTCCAACGGGTGGAGCCAGCCCCTTCGCGCCCTGGGACTTCCGGCTGCCCGGCCTTGTGGGGGTCACGGCTTCCGGACCGGCCGGTGTTCGCCCCGCACCACGGCCGCGGGGCGGACACCTCCGCCGGGCCGCGCGCGTCCGCGCAGGTGGAGGCCGTTTTCCCGCCGAGAAGCCGCGAGGGTGCCAGACTGGTGTGCATGATGGACCCCGTCGACCGGGCCGAGATGGCCCTCAGCCTCGGAGAGATCGACCCGGACACGCCCAGCCCTGCGCGCATCTACGACTTCTGGCTCGGCGGCTCGCACAACTTCGCGGCCGACCGCGAGTTGGGGCGGCGCATCGCGGAGGCGATGCCGCAGCTGCCGGTCGCCGCGCGGGCGAACCGGGCGTTCCTCGGCCGCGTGGTGCACCACCTGGTGGCCGACCTGGGCGTGGACCAGCTGCTCGACCTGGGCTCGGGAGTGCCGACCTCCGGGAACGTGCACGAGGTGGCGAAGGCGGCGAACCCCAAGGCCCGGGTGGTCTATGTCGATCTGGACCCGGTGGCGATCGCGCACGCCCGCAGCCTGCTGGAGGACGTGCACGACTGCGAGGCGATCCTGGCCGACATGCGGCACCCGGACGCCGTGCTCGACCACCCGCTGCTGCGCACGACGCTGGACCTCGGACGCCCGATGGCCGTGATGATGTTCGCGGTGCTGCACTTCATCCCGGACGAGGGCTCGCCCGAGCTGATCGTGCAGGATTACATGGACTCGGTGGCCGACGGCAGCTACCTGGCGCTCTCCCACGGCGTGCCGGACGTGCACGACCCGGGCGCCCAGCTGGACGCGGCCCGCTCCTACGCGGCGCGCACCGGGATCCCGTTCGTCCCGCGCACGCCCGAGGAGCTCGGCCGGCTGCTCGGACCGCTCAAGCCGATCCCGCCCGGGCTGGTCCCGATCGACGAGTGGATGCCGGATCCGCTGGTCACACCGCGGGACAATCCGCTGGCCTACGGCGGGATCGCGCTCAAGAACTGAGCAGCCGAACACGGCTGCTCAGTGCGGCTGCTCAATGCGGCAGCTGAACACGGCTGCCGGAGCCCGGACGGCTACTCGGCCGGGCCGACCTCGACGCCGTGCCAGAAGGCCACGTAGTCGCGGATCTTCTCGGCCTCCGGCTTGGGCTCCGGGTAGTACCAGGCGGCGTCCTTGTTGGACTCGCCGTCCACCGACACCGTGTAGTACCTGGCCGTACCCTTCCACGGGCAGGCCGTGTGCGTGGCGCTGTCCGCGAACAGCTCCCGGTTCACCGTGTCCGGCGGGAAGTAGTGGTTACCCTCGATCACCACCGTCCGGTCGCTCACGGCCAGCACTTTTCCGTTCCAGACCGCCTGCATCCTCATGCCCTCACCCTACGCCGCGCGGCAAGCCCAGGGGTGGCTCACGCCGTGGCGCGCGCCGTCGAACGGACTTTCGGCGGACTTCCGGGCCGGTTCCGGCCCGGCGCGGCCGGCGCGCTGGAACAGTGACCCGCGGTGAAGCCACCCGGGAATCCAAGGAGCAGTCCATGTCCATGACCGTAGACGCAGCGCTCAAGGAGGCGATGGGCGTCGACGGCGCCATAGGAGCGGCACTGGTCGACTACACAAGCGGCTTGTCGCTCGGCGCCGTCAGCGCGTCGAAAGAGCTCGATCTGACTGTCGCGGCCGCGGGCAACACCGAGATCGTGCGCGCGAAGATGCGCACGATGGAGATGCTCAAGATGAAGGACGCGATCGAGGACATCCTGATCACCCTCGGCCGCCAGTACCACGTGATCATGCCGCTGACCTCGCGCGCGGGGGCCGGGCTCTTCCTCTACCTGGCGCTGGACAAGGCGCGTGGCAACCTGGCGCTCGCCCGGTACCAGATGCGGATGATCGCGGAAAACATCGAGCTCTGATACGCGACGCGGCGGAGTGCCGGATCGGCACTCCGCCGCACCTGCGTTCACCGCGGCGGGTCGTTCGGCCTATTCGGCCACCGCGGTCACGGTCCCGGCGCCGACGGTGCGCCCGCCCTCGCGGATCGCGAAGCCGAGCCCGACCTCGACCGGAGTCGGGCGGCCGAGCTCGACCCGGACCTCGACCGTCTGGCCGGGCCTGGCCGTGCCGACCTGGCCGAAGTCCATGTCGCCGACGACGTCCGCGGTACGCAGGTAGAACTGCGGCCGGTAGCCGGAGACGATCGCCGTGCGGCGGCCGCCCTCCTTCGCCGAGAGCAGGTAGACCCGCGCGGTGAACGCGCCGCGCGGGGTCACGCTGCCCGGCGCGGCGACGATCATGCCGCGGCGCACCTGGCCGCGCTCGATCGAACGCAGCAGCAGGGCCACGTTGTCCCCCGCCTGCGCGAACTCCATCGGCTTGCCGAAGGTCTCCACGCCGGTGACCACGGTGTGCAGCGCCTCTCCCTCGGCGCCGATCAGCTCGACGCGGTCGCCGAGCTTGACCACGCCGCGCTCGACCGCTCCGGTGACGACCGTGCCGCGACCGGTGATGGTCAGCACGTTCTCCACCGGCAGCAGGAACGGCGCGTCGGTGTAGCGCACCGGCATCGGGACCGCCTCGTCCACGGCGTCCAGCAGGGTGGCGATCGACGCCGTCCACCGCGGGTCGCCCTCGAGAGCGCGCAGCCCGGAGACGCGGACGACCGGGACCCGCTCGCCGGCGTAGCCGTGCGCCGTGAGCAGTTCGCGGACTTCCAGCTCGACCAGGTCGAGCAGTTCCGGGTCGGCGCCGTCGGCCTTGTTCAGCGCGACGACCAGGTGCTCGACACCGACCTGACGGGCCAGCAGCACGTGCTCGGCGGTCTGCGGCATCACGCCGTCCGCCGCGGAGACGACCAGGATCGCGCCGTCCAGCTGCGCGGCACCGGTGATCATGTTCTTCACGTAGTCGGCGTGACCGGGCATGTCCACGTGCGCGTAGTGCCTGGTCGCGGTCTCGTACTCGACGTGCGCGATGTTGATCGTGATGCCGCGCCGCGCCTCCTCCGGCGCCCGGTCGATCCGGTCGAACGGCACGTAGGCGCCGGTTCCGCGCTCGGCGAGCACCTTGGTGATGGCGGCGGTGAGGGTGGTCTTGCCGTGGTCGACGTGACCCATGGTGCCGATGTTGACGTGCGGCTTGGTGCGCACGTAAGGGGTCTTCGCCATGATGGATGTCCCTGCCTGTCCTTGACGGATTCCGTGGAGTCCCTGAAGCCGTCGACCGTCCCCGCGCGGGACTCCCTCAGAGTTCGGACTCCGGGAACGGTCAGCTTCGGACGCCGCCGAGCAGTGCCGCGAATGCGGCTGCTGCGGCCAGGACCAGGGCAGCCTTCGGCGCGCCCGCGACTGCGGGCGGCTGCGCGAAGGAGTGCCGGAACATGTTCTCGATGCTCCGGCAACCCGCCGAAACGGGCAACTGATTTACGGGTACGGGACTTAGCGGTGCGGAACTTATCGGTGCGGCTCGTCGAACCCGACGCGCAGGTCGCCGAGGATCCGCGTCAGCAGCCGGGAGACCTGCATCTGCGAGACGCCGAGTTCGGTTCCGATCTCCGACTGCGTCATGCCGCGGAAGTAGCGCATCAGCAGGATGCGCTTGTCGCGTTCGCCGAGCCCCGCGACCAGTCCCTTGAGCACCTGACGGTCTATCATCAGATCGAACGCCGGATCCTGGTCGCCGAGCATCTCGCCCAGCAGCGCGCCGTCCGACTCCTCGCCGATCGGGTGGTCCAGCGACGCGGTGGTGTAGGCCTCGGAGGCGTCGAGCGCCTCGACGATCTCCTCCTCGCTCGCGTCCAGCCGTTCGGCGAGTTCGAGGACGGTCGGCTCGCGGCCGAGTTCCGAGACCATCTCCTCGATCGCCTTGCGCAGCGCCCCGGACAACTCCTGCAGGCGGCGCGGGACGTGCACCGACCACGTCGAGTCGCGGAAGTAGCGCTTGATCTCGCCGACGATCATCGGCGTCGCGTAGCCGAGGAAACCGATGCCGTATGAGGGGTCGAAGTTGTCGACGGCCTTGATCAGACCGAGGTAGGCGACCTGTTCGAAGTCCTCCTCGGACCCGCCGCCGCGCACGTAACGGTGCGCCAGGTGCCGCGCGTACGGCATGTGGTCCTCGACGATCTCGGCGCGCAGCCGGACGCGGTCCGGGTCGTCGGGGGCGAGCGTGGACAGGTGTCGCAGTACCTTCATCGTCTCGGCACGCTGCTGCTCGCGTGCCATGGTGTCCGTGTTCATCGACCAACGCCGGCGGCGGGCGAGAGCGGCTCCGTCATGGTCAGCGTGCCGATTCCGTCCCTGACCTCCCAGCTGGGGCGGCCGACGAGCGCGCACAGCATGAGCCAGCCGAGGTCGTCGGCGTCCGGGCGGCGTTCCGGCGCGGGCCCGCTGACCGAGATCCGCAGGTCCTGCGCGAGGCGGTCGAAGCGCAGCGTGAGCATCGCGCCGAGCTCCGTTCCGGTGTCGCTCAACCGCGTCGAGCGAGCGGATGCGCCCAGTCCGCTCAGGAACAGCGAGCACGCCTCGTCCACCGCGAGCCGGATGTCCGTCACCCGCCCGATCGGCAGCCCGGCGAGCCCGGCCACGTGCATCGCCGTCATCCGGGCCAGCGCCAGATGGTCCTTGTCGGCGGCGAAACTGAGCAGCGCGAGCCGCCGCGCCCGGCTTTCGACGGGCGGCTGCGCGGGAGCGTGCCCGTTCGGCTGCCCGGCGGCGTCATGCCCCTGGTCGGGCATGCCGAGCCCCTGTTCGTCCAGCGAGGTCCCACTCATCGATCCGCTTCACTTCCGGTTACCGGGCCTTCATCGCGCGCACGCCCTGGTAACCGGAGCGGCCGAGGCTAAACGTCCGTGCGGCCCCCGACCCGTTACGATGGCCGTGACCGTAGCGACGAGCGGCCGGGAGAACGACCGGATGTCTCAGCAGCAGTCTCAGTCCGAAGCCGTGCAAACCGCCTTCGTACTCGGCGGCGGGGGTGCCTGGGGCGCCTACGAGGTCGGCATGCTCCGCGCGCTGCTCGAGGCGGGCATCGAACCCGACATCGTGATCGGCACGTCGGTGGGCGCCATCAACGGCTCCGCGTTCGCCGCCGACCCCGGCCTCGACTGCGTGGAACGCCTCGAGAAGGCGCTGACCGCCCCCAAGCAGCCGTGGGAAGTGGCCTCGGTCGTCTTCGAGATCGCCCGCCGCCACCGCCTGTCCCGCGCCTTCGCCGACCTCCCTATCGGCGTCGACGCCCACCTCATGCCCACCGGCAACACACCCGACGACGCCGACGAGGGCATCGGCCGCTACCTTCGCTACCGCGACTACAGCCAGGCCCACGACCGCATCCAGCGGGCCTACCAGGCCAGCGCCGCCTTCCTCGCCTCCCTGCACACCGACGGCACCGCCGACGACGAGGCCCTGGTCGAGTCGAGCTGATCCTCGCGCGCGGTCGGACGTCGGGCGGTCAGGCAGTCGCGGAGGCGGCGGCGCGGCCGGCGGCGCGGCCGGAGAACAGGCAGTTGCCGAGGAAGGTGCCCTCGAGGGAGTTGTAGCCGTGAACTCCGCCGCCGCCGAAGCCGGCGACCTCGCCGGCGGCGTACAGGCCCGGGATGGGGGCGCCGTCGGCGGTGAGGGCGCGCGAGTCGAGGTCGGTCTGGATGCCGCCGAGGGTCTTCCTGGTGAGGATGTGCAGCTTGACGGCGATCAGGGGACCGGCCTGCGGATCGAGCAGCCGGTGCGGGGAGGCGACGCGGCCGAGGCGGTCGCCGATGTAGCGGCGCGCGTTGCGGATGCCCTGGATCTGGGCGTCCTTGCTGTAGGGATTCGCCATCTGGAGGTCGCGGGCCTCGATCTGACGGCGCAGCAGGTCGGGGTCGAGCAGCGGCTTGTCGGTCAGGGCGTTCATCTTCTTGACGAGTTCGCCGAGGTCCCGGCTGACCACGAAGTCGGCGCCGCGCCTGAGGAACGCGTCAACGGGGGCCGGCGCTCCCTTGCCGAGGACGCGTTCGCGGAGGAAGGACTTGCGGTCCTTGGCCGTGATATCCGGGTTCTGCTCCGAGCCGGAGAGCGCGAACTCCTTCTCGACGATCTTCTGGGTCAGGATGAACCAGGAGTGGTCGTATTCGGCGATCTCGGGGGTGGCCCGTAGATGGCGCAGGGTGCCGAGGGTGTCGTAGCCGGGCAGGTACGGGGACGGCAGGCGCCGGCCGAGCGCGTCGAACCACATGGAGGACGGGCCCGGCAGGATTCTGATGCCGTGGCCGGGCCAGATCGGGTTCCAGTTCTGCAGGCCCTCGGTGTAGTGCCACATCCGGTCGCTGTTGACCAGTCGTGCGCCGGAGCGTTCGGCGATCTCGAGCATCCGGCCGTCGACGTAGGCGGGGACGCCGGTGATCATCGAGGTCGGGGGCGTGCCGAGGCGTTCGGGCCAGTGGCGGCGGACGAGGTCGTGGTTGGCGCCGATGCCGCCGGTCGTGAGGATCACGGCCTGCGCGGTGAGCTCGAAGTCCGCGATCTCGTCGCGGTTGGACTTCACGCCGCGGGCCGACTCGTCCTCGGCGAGGATCTTGCCGCGGACGCCGGTGGCGGCGCCGTCGGTGATGACGATGTCGTCCACGCGGTGGCGGTGGTGGAAGGTGAGCAGGCCGCCGGCCGCCGCCTGGCGCGCGTACCTGACGAAGGGTTCGACGACGCCGGTGCCGGTGCCCCAGGTGATGTGGAACCGCGGCACGGAGTTGCCGTGGCCGTCCGCGCGCAGGTCGCCGCGCTCGGCCCAGCCGACCGTGGGCAGGAAGCTCAGGCCGTGGCCGAGCAGCCAGGAGCGCTTCTCCCCCGCGGCGAACTCGACGTACGCGCGGGCCCAGCGCTTCGCCCAGGAATCCTCGTCCTGCTCGCGGTCGAACTGGGCGCTGCCGAGCCAGTCGCTCCAGGCGAGTTCGAGGGAGTCGTGCACGCCCATCCTGCGCTGTTCCGGGGAGTCGACGAAGAAGAGGCCGCCGAAGGACCAGAACGCCTGGCCGCCGAGGTTGGCGGCGTTCTCCTGGTCCACCAGCGCGACCCTCCGGCCGCGCGAGGTGAGCTCGTGGGCCGCGGTCAGACCGGCCAGTCCTGCTCCCACGATGATGACGTCGGCGTCCACGGGGCTCGCTCCTCCTCGGCGCTAAGCAATCGCTCAGCGCATCGTACGGCACCGGAACCCCTCGCGTCTCAGTCCTCCGCGACGGCCGCCAGATGCGCGCGGACCGAGGTGCCGTAGGCCTCGGCGGAACGGATGAGCAGCAGATCGCAGAGCCGGTTGGCGGTCCACAGGCCGGCGCCGCCGACGTGGTGCGCGAAGTCCGGCCGGCGGCGTCCCACGAGCGGGTCGGTGATCACACCTTCGTCATGCACTTCGCAGATCGCGTACGAGCTCTGCCGCCACAGGCGCAGCGTTCCTCCGCCGCCGCCGTGGCGCACGCTGTTCGTCGCGAGTTCGTCGGCGACGAGCACGAAGTCGGACACGCGGTGCCCGGCCAGGCCCAGGTCGGCCGCGTGCTCGCGGACGGCGGCGCGCAGCTCGGACAGATTGCCGAGATCGAATCGGAGCTCGATGATCGGCGGGCCGAGGTCGGGCAGCGGGTCGACGAGCACGTTGCCCGCGGCCATCCCGGCGTGCGCGCGGTGCGCGGCGGCTATCACGTCGACGGGCAGCGCCTCGAGGTCGTACGGGCACAGCAACGACCAGTCGGGCCCGCCGGTGAAGGCCGTGGCCAGCAACTGCTCGTGCTTCTGGCATTCCCGGATCTCGGCCCTGGAGCGACCCGGCCACAGCGGTTCGCTCACGCCGCGGAACCGGCGGCCCCGCGGCAGGTTGCGGTGCACCCAGTCCTGCCAGGCGGGGATGATCCGTGCGGGATTGCGGCCGATGCGCTCCATGTCGAGGAACTGCACGGCGTCGGCGTCCGAGCCGAGTTCCTCGCGCAACAGCTTGGCGCGCGATTCGACGACGGCGACGAGCACGGGCTCAGCGGCCACGAGCGCGTCGCGGACGTATCGCGCCGTGCGCCGGGCGAACTGCTCGACGCCCGCGTAGAACAGCGCCTCATGCCGGAATCGAGTGCTGTCCAGTACTCCCGGGCTTTGCGTTCCGCGGGACTCCGTGAGACTCATCAACGGTTACTCCACCTTGGCACACGCACACCGGCGCTTCATGTGGACGCGCCGGGCGCCGGCCGCGGTTCCCTCATTCCGCGGCCGGTCCTCCGAGTGACCGTTTCGCGCGAGCGCAAACGCACCATCTCGCAACGGATTCGATCACATCGCGGCCACGATCACGTAGTGGCACGTACGACATCATGCGCCCGACGCAACGGCGCACGTCCCGCGGGTTGGCTCGGCCCCGGACGCTCCTTCGGCGGTGTGAGCGGCCGGGTCACCGGTGTGCCGGGTTCGAGCCGCAGCAGCGTGTCACCGTGACGCACCTCGTACGGCTCCTTCCCGGAATACAGGTACTCGACGTCGTCCGGCCGTACATCGACGCGCAGGTGCCCGTCGCCGAGTACGAGGCCGAAGCACAGCCGGGTCCAGCCCTTCGGCAGCTGCGGCGCGAAGGAGAGCCCGTCGTCCGTGTGCCGTAGCCCCCCGAATCCGTCGACGAGCGCGATCCAGGCCCCGGCCAGCGAGGCGAGATGTAGGCCGTCCGAGGTATTGCGTTCGAGGTCGTCGATGTCCATGAGCGCGGCCTCGGCCAGGTAGTCGTAGGCCAACTGGGTGCATCCGACCTCGGCGGCGACCACAGCCTGGCTACACGCGGAAAGCGACGAGTCCCGGACGGTGAGCGGCTCGTAGTAGTCGAAGTCGCGCTGCTTCTGCTCGAGCGTGAACGCGTCCGAGCGCATGTGCAGCGCGAGGACGAGGTCGGCCTGCTTGACGACCTGCTTCCGGTAGAGCTGGAAGTACGGATAGCGCAGCAGCAGCGGGTAGTGCTCGGGCGGCGTGTTCTCGAAGTCCCACAGTTCGTGGTCCGTGAAGCCGTCCGACTGGGGGTGCACGTCGCGCATCTCGTCGTACGGGATGAACATCGCATTGGCCGACTTCCGCCAGGCGGCGGACTCCG
Organism: Actinospica sp.; assembly: GCF_035552695.1. NCBI lineage: Bacteria > Bacillati > Actinomycetota > Actinomycetes > Catenulisporales > Actinospicaceae > Actinospica > Actinospica sp. Next base: position 11,516 of record NZ_DASZKT010000257.1, on the reverse strand, counting down.
CGGCGCTCGCGCCCAGTGTGGCGGCGTGCCCCGGGTGGTGGTCGACGACATCGGCGGCGCGGAGCAGGTTCTGCTGCGCCATCAGATTCGTGTAGATGTTGTTGTCCACGATCGCGCTGTACTCGTCCGGACCGGTGACGCCGGCGATCCGGAAAGCCCCGGCTTCATCCATATGGCCGAGCGACTGCCACAGCCTCGCCGTCTCGACCAGCAGTTCCATGCCTTCTTTGTGTGCGAACTCGACGTCGCCGGTGACCCGCAGGTAGCGGATCACGGCGTCGGCGATGTCCGCGTCGATGTGGAACGCGGCCGTGCCCGCGGGCCAGTACGCCGAGCACTCCTGCCCGGTGATGGTCCGCCAGGGGAACGCGCAGCCCTTCAGACCGAGCTGCGCCGCGCGTTCGCGGGCCGTGGGCAGCGTCGAGTGCCGCCAGCGCAGGGCGTGCGCCACGGACGGCGCGTCGACGTATGTCAGGACGTGCAGAACGAACGATTCGGTGTCCCAGAAGGCATGGCCGTCATAGCCGCTGCCGGTCAGGCCCTTGGCCGGGATCGCGCGCTGCTCGGCCCGCCGCGCGGACTGCAGGAGCTGGAAGAGCGCGAAGCGGACGGCCTGCTGGATGTCGGCGTCGCCCTCGATCTCGACGTCGGAGCGCTCCCAGAACTCGGCGAGGCAGTCGCGCTGCTCGGCGCACAGCGTGTCCCAGCCCATTCCGAGCATCGCGACGGCGAGCGCTCCGTCCACCTGGTCGCGCATCGCGGGCAGCGAACGGGTCGCGGACCAGCCGTACGCGACGAACTTGGTCAGCCGCACGGTCTGCCCGGGCTGGACCACGCCGCCGACCGTGTACCGGCCGAGATCGGCCTCGGCCTCGATGTGCACGCCGAGCGCGTCGGGGTCGGAGTGCTCCCCGTCGTTCTTGGTGACGAGTTCGATGGTGTGGTCCATCGCCGCCGCGACGCGCAGACCGCTGTGTCGCACCGTGTGGACGAGCGTGATGCGCGTGTCGCCGATGCTGTGAATGTCGTTCACCAGCGGGTCCTGCAGCATGGCGGCCGCGCGCGGGTCGTCGTGCCGATGCGGCAGTTCCTCGTTGGCCACGAGCTCGGACTGCAGCACGATGCGCGCGGGCCCGTCGAGCGGCTCGACCTCGTAGCGCACGGCCGCGATCGCCCGCTGCGTGAGGGAGACGAGTCGCGTCGAGCGGATGCGCACGGTCCGGCCGGTCGGCGAGGTCCACACGACGTCGCGGCGCAGCACTCCGGACTTCAGGTCGAGGCAACGCTCGTGCGAGACGAGGGTGCCGTAGCGGACGTCGAATGGCTCGTCGTCCACCATCAGTCTGATGATCTTGCCGTTGGTGACGTTGATCACCGTCTGCCCGGACTCCGGGTAGCCGTAGCCCGCCTCGGCGTACGGCAGCGGATGCAGCTCGTGCACGCCGTTGAGGTAGGTGCCCGGCAGGCCGTGCGGTTCGCCCTCGTCGAGCGTCCCGCGCCAGCCGATGTGGCCGTTGGACAGCGCGAAGAGCGACTCGGTGTGCGGCAGCAGTTCGAGTTCGAGCCGCTGCTCCGGCAGGTTCCACGCGTCGTTACCGAAGCAACTGTGGCCGATCAACGCTTCTCCTCCGCGTTCGCGGCGCCGAGCAGTTCGCTCAGATCCTTGACGACCACTGTCGCACCGTGCTGCTTCAGGTGCTCGGCGTGGTCCCCGCCGACGCGGTCGACCCCGACGACGGTGCCGAACGCGCCGGCGTGGCCCGCCTCGACGCCGGAGAGCGCGTCCTCGAACACCGCCGCGTACGCGGGCTCGATGCCGAGGGCCTTGGCGCCGGCGAGATAACTGTCGGGAGCCGGCTTGCCGCGCAGATGCTGGGCGGAGACGTCGTGCCCGTCCACGGTCGCGTCGAAGAGGTCGGTGATCCCGGCTACGCGCAGGATGTCCTTGCAGTTGGTGCTGGAGGTCACCACCGCGCAGCCGAGCCCGGCCGCGCGCGCGGCGTGCACGTACCGCACCGAGCCCTCGTAGACCTGCGGGCCGTGCTCCTCGAGCAGCGACATGAACGCCCACTGCTTCGCCTCGCCGATGCCGTACACGGATTCGGTTCCCGGCGCGTCCTCCGGCCCGCCGTCCGGGATCTTGATGTCGCGTGAGGCCAGGAACGAGCGGATGCCGTCCTCGCGGGTCCTGCCGTCCACGTAGTTCTCGTAGTCGGCGCCCTGGTCGAAGGGCTGGTCCGTGCGGCCGGTGCGCTTGTCGTAGGCGTTCAGGAAGGTGTCGAACGTCTTCTTCCAGGCCTGGGCGTGGATCTTGGCGGTCGCCGTCAGCACGCCGTCCAGGTCGAACAGGCAGCCGCGCGCGCCTGGCGCCAGGCCGAGGCCCGCCGACACGTCGGATCCGTCGTCGTCTCCCATGGGTACGCCTCCTAGGACTTCGCCGGCTCTCATTGTCAATCGGTAACCAGCAAACCCCCACCCAAACCCGTGGGCAATGGTGAGAGGTAGATCACAATACGCATGGATTCGGCAGAAGCGGTTACCCGGCAGTACCGCCCGGCTGCCCACGAAAGGACCCACGTTGACCATGACCGAGCCCTTCGCGACCGCCTCCATCCAGGTACTGCCCGAGGCCGCCCCGCGGCCCGGAGCGCCGCTCGTCCTCACCGTCGAGGGGGAACTCGAGGAGACGACCGCGGCACCGTTCAGCGCGGCGCTGACCGAGGCCGTCGGCGGGCACGACGGGCCCGACGTGCTGCTCGACCTCGGCCGCCTCTACCGGCTCGACCCGGTCGGCCTGGACGCGATCGCCGCGGCCGCCGCCAGGCTGGCCGGGCACGGGCGGCGGCTGGTGCTGGCCGGGGTGCGGCCCCGGGTGCGCGAGTTCCTCTCCCTCGCCGGCGCCGAGGCCCTGGTGCCGGTGTTCCCCACCCTCGAGCAGGCGGGCCTGCATATGTAAGCGCAGGTCGGAGGGCCTCGGTGTGCTTTCTCGCGGCCTGCTGCGGTACGGTGCAGCAGGGTTGACGAAGACCGAGCACCCGAGGAGAGGCTTAGCGAAGTGCACGAAAGCGTGCGGCCGGGAGGCCAACTGCCTCGGGCGAGGGCCGCCGCCGAGGACACCTTGCGAATCCTGTTGGCCGAGGACGATCCGGCCGACGCCCTGCTGACCGCCGAGCTGATCGCGGACAGCGGCCTGGCGGCCGCCGTGACGCATGTCGCGAACGCCCGCGACGCCGCCGACCTGCTGCGCGCGGGCGGCGTGGACTGCCTGGTGCTCGACCTGCACCTGCCCGACCTCAACGGCATCGGCGAGCTCGGCGACTGGCTGCCGACGCTGCCGTCCACCGCCGTCGTCGTGATGACCGGCCTGGACGACCGGGCCGCCGGTCTCGCCGCGGTACGCGCCGGGGCGCAGGACTACCTGGTCAAGGGCCAGGTCGAGGCCGAATGGCTGGCCCGGACCGTGCGGTACGCGGTGCAGCGCAAGCGGGCCGAGCGGTCCGCCTCCGACCTGCGGGCCGCGCAGTGGCGGGCCGCGGAGAACGTGCGCCTCGAGCGCGGCCTGCTGCCCAAGCCGCTGCTGCACAAGGCCCCGGTCACGGTCAACTCGCGCTATCTGCCGCACCGCTCGGGCGCGCTGCTCGGCGGCGACTTCTACGACGTCGTGGAGACGGCCGACGGCGCCGTGCACGCGATGATCGGCGACGTGTCCGGCCACGGCCCGGACGAGGCGGCCCTGGGCGCCGCGCTGCGGGTTGCCTGGCGCACGCTGGTCCTGGTCGGCCGGACCGGCCCCGAGCTGCTCGACAGCCTGGAGCAGCTGCTGATGGCCGAACGGCGCAACGACGAGATCTTCACGACCATCGCCACGCTCAGCTGGCTGCCCGGCGAGCCGCACGCGCGGCTGATCCGGGCCGGGCACCCCGGCGTGCTGCTACGGAACCAGGGCTCGGTGAAGCTGCACGAGTCCGCGCACGGCCCGGCGCTCGGCATCGTCCCCGGCCTGTCCGACTGGCCGGTGGTGCACCTGCCGATGGAGCCGGGCAGCGAGCTGCTGTTCTACACCGACGGCCTGTACGAGAACCGGGACGAGCACGGCGAGCTCTGGGGCATCGACCGCATGGTGCAAAGCGCCAACGAGCTCCCGCACCTGGCGGACCATCAGTTCATCGACGCGCTGATCGGCGCGACCCGGGACCGCACCGGCCGCGGCGACTGCGACGACGTGGCCGTGCTGCACCTCAGGCTTGGAGGGCTGGGCGGTGCGAGCGCGTGAAGGGCGGTATGAGCGGTATGAGGGTCGGGGTCAGCTCGGGCCGGTTCGGCGTCCGCGGCTGGTTCTACTCGGTGATCGCGACGATGGTCGTGCTGGTCATCGGGTTCAGCGTGGTCGGTGTGATCGTCTTCGCCCGTGCTTCGCAGGCCTCGAATAACCTGATCTCCAGCCTCGGCCCGGCGCGCACCGCGCTGGTGGACATGCAGAGCACGCTGGTGGACCAGGAGAACGCGATCCGCGGCTACCTGCTGACGCACGACTCGGACTTCCTGCGGCCGTACTACACCGGCGAGCAGACCCTGCAGCGGGACGTGGCCGACGCGGAGAGCCAGCTGACCGGCCACGCGAAGGCCCTCGGCGAGCTCGAAGCGCTCGAGCAGGAGATCAGCGGCTGGAAGGACGAGTACGCGGTGCCGTTCATCACGGCCGCGCAGCAGGGCGAGAGCGTCGACCTGACCCGGCTCGACGCGAGCGAGAACGCCTTCGTCCAGCTCCGCGGCCGCTTCGTCTCGGTCGAGAACGAGCTGGACGGCGAGCGCGGCCAGGCGCTGCAGAAGCTCTCGCACATCAACGCCGAGCGCAACTGGACCTTCGTCGGCATGCTCGCGGTGTTCCTGCTCACGGTGTGCTTCATCGTGCTGCTGGTGCAGATCATGGTGCTCAAACCGCTGCGAAGCCTGCGGCAGCAGGCGCGGCGGGTCACCGAGGGCGCGTTCGACACCCCGCTCACGCCGAGCGGCCCGCAGGACATCAGGGCACTGAGCTCTGGCCTGGACGCGATGCGCGCGAAGCTCGTCGAGTCGCTCGACGATACCGAGCGCCACCGCGCGGAACTGCTGAAGCAGAAGGAGACCCTCGACGCACAGGCCGAGGAGCTTCGCCGCTCGAACGAGGAGCTGGAGCAGTTCGCGTACGTCGCGTCGCACGACCTGCAGGAGCCGCTGCGCAAGGTCGCGTCGTTCTGCCAGCTCATCGAGAAGCGCTACGAGGAGAACCTCGACGAGCGCGGCAAGCAGTACATCCACTACGCCGTGGACGGCGCGAAGCGGATGCAGGTCCTCATCAACGACCTGCTGACGTTCTCCCGCGTCGGACGCGTCAACGACCGGCGGGAGCGGGTCGAGCTGCAGGCCTGCCTGGACAGCGCGCTGGACCGGCTCGAGTACGCGATGGAGGAGTGCCGCGCCAAGATCGTGCAGCGGCCGCTGCCCGCCGTGACCGGCGACCCGACGCTGCTGAGCATGCTGTGGCAGAACCTCGTCGGCAACGCGCTGAAGTTCCGTTCACCCGAACGGCCGCCGGAAGTCTCGGTCAGCTGGGCGCCCGATCCAGACCAGCCCGGCTTCGTCCGGGTCTCGGTGGCGGACAACGGCATAGGCATCCCGCCCGCGTTCGCCGAGAAGGTCTTCGTCATCTTCCAGCGCCTGCACAGCCGCGAGGCCTACTCCGGGACCGGCATCGGCCTCGCACTGTGCAAGAAGATCGTGGAGCACCACGGCGGCCGGATCTGGATCGACCGGGAACGCGCCGTCGGCACCCGCTTCACCTTCACGCTGCCCGCCGCCACGGCCGCGGATGACAATGATCAGTACACCGACGACGCGCGGCCGCGCGCGCTGGAAGGAACCACCTCGTGACCCGGGAGTCCCCTGTGCCCATCAATGTTCTCCTGGTCGAGGACGACCCCGCCGACGAGCTGATCACCCGCGAGGCCTTCGAGCACAACAAGATCGGCAACACGCTGCACGTGGTGCGCGACGGCGAGGAGGCGCTCGACTTCCTCTATCGCCGCGGCGTGCACGCGGACGCCGTGCGCCCCGACCTGGTGCTGCTCGACCTCAACCTGCCGAAGTACGACGGCCGCGAGGTGCTCCAGCAGATCAAGACCGACGACGATCTGGCCGCGATCCCGGTCGTCGTGCTCACGACGTCCTCCGCCGAGGAGGACATCATGCGCAGCTACCGCCTGCACGCCAACGCCTACGTGACCAAGCCGGTCGACCTCGACCAGTTCATGGCCGCGATCCGGCAGATCGACGAGTTCTTCCTCACCGTGGTCAAGCTGCCGAAGGGCGAGAAGGCCTGAATCCGGCCTCAGGCCTGACCGCTGAGCTCTTGGAGGGCCACCTTCGTGGCGTCCGCGATGAGGGCGTCGCCGGAGGTGGCGTTCTTGTTCATGCCGCGGTTGCTGAGGACGGCGAGGACGATGGGGGCGCCGTTGTCGGGCGGCCAGATGACGGCGATGTCGTTGCGGGCTCCGTAGTCGCCGTTGCCGGTCTTGTCGCCGACCTTCCAGCCGGCGGGCACGGCGGCGCGGATGTACGGGCCGCCGGTGGTGTTCGCCTGGAGCCACGCGACGAGCTGGGCGCGGCGGGTCGGCGTGAGCGCGTCGCCGAGGACGTAGCTGCGCAGGTCGGCGACCCAGGCGCGCGGGGTGGTGGTGTCGCGCGTGTCGCCGGGCGTGGCCGAGTTGAGGGCGTCCTCGGTGCGGTCCGCGTTCGTCGTGGAGTCGCCCTCGGCGCGCAGTGCGGCTTGCAGCGCGGAGGGGCCGCCGATCTGCTGCAGCATCAGGTTCGCCGCGGTGTTGTCGCTGTACTCGACCGCCGCCGCCATGAGCGCGCTGAGCGTCATGCCCGAGCTGAGGTGCTGCTCGGTGATCGGCGCGTACGCGAGGATGTCCGCCTTCGTGTACTTGATGACCTGGTTGAGCTGCTGGTCCGTATCGCGCTGGAGCAGCACGCTCGCGGCGAAGGCCTTGAAGGTCGAGCAGTACGCGAAGCGGACGTCGGAGTTGTAGGCGACGGTCCGGCCGGTGCCGGTGTCGATCGCGTAGAGGCCGAGGTTGGCGTGGAACTGGGACTCGAGCGCGGCGAACGCGGCGGTCGTCGTCGGGGACGCGCTCGGGGCCGTGCTGGTGGACGCCGTGGACGTGCTGGTGGACGCGGCGGATCCTGTCGTCGTGCTCGAACAACCGGCGAGGAGGCCCGCGGCGAGAGTGAGCGCGAGCACGGACTTGGTGGACTTGGTGGGACTGAGCATGGATCGAGCTTGCTCCGGCCGGTGCATGCGGTCAAAGACGGAACTGGCGAGTTTCATGCGTGTTCGGCATATGATCACACGCGTGGATCTCGTCAAGGCCTGCCAGGTGTTCGTGCACGTCGGCGAGCACGGAAGTTTCACCAGCGGGGCGGCGGCCGCGCAGGTGCCGCAGCCGGTGGCCAGCCGTCGTGTCGCGGCGCTGGAGGAGCACTTCGGGCAGCCGCTGTTCGACCGCTCGGCGCGGCGAGCCGCCGTGCTCACCGCGTTCGGCCGGGACATGCTCACGCCCGCCAAGCGTCTCGTGCAACTGGCCGAAGCGCTGGAGTATCACGCGGCGGAGGCGCGGCTGCGTCCGTTGACGCTCGCGATGCCGGACATCTGCGACGTGCGCGATCTGGCTGAGCTCGACGCGGCCGCGCGCGAGGCCGGACTCGTGCTGGACATCCGTGCCGCGGGGCCGTCGCAGCGCGCTGAACTGCTGGGGTCGCGCGAGATCCGGGCCGCGCTCGAGGCGGTTCCGGCGGGGGACGCGTCGTGGGTCGTCCCGCTCGGAGTCGCGGCGTCGGCGGCGTCGGCGGTGCGGGCGACGACGGCTGCTCTTCGGCTTTCGTCGCTGCGGCCCTCACGCGCCGAGGAGACGTACCGCCGGATCTGGATCCAGCCGGAGGACGACGTGCCGCACATCCGCGACGTGCTGCGACACGCCGGGCATCGGGCCGCGCTGCTACCCGCGCAGATCAGCGTGGCCACCTCGCTGGTCGCGGCGGCCGGGGCCGTGCTGCGTTCGCGTGATCATCTGCTTTGCTCCGCGCGGCAGGCCGATGATCTAGGGTTGGCGTGGCGGCCGATCGCCGGGGCAACGGTCTCGCGTGGCTACGAGGTCGCCGCCTTGACCGGGGACGACGCCGGTCGGCTGCGGGACGTGCTGGGCTCGGGCATCGGTCGCGCGCTCGGGGCGGTGCGAGAGAACGTGGGGAAGAGCGCAGATGGCTGAGTCCGACTCCCGGCTCGTGGGCGGGCTGCGCAAGCGGCTGGCCGAGGCGGGCCTGTCCGGGTCCTTCCTCGTGCGGGATCTGATCGGCGGCCGGGAGATCGGGATCGACCCCGATGTGATTTATCCGGTCGCGTCGCTGGTCAAGGTGCCGCTGGCCGTCGCCGTCCTGGACCGGATCCATGCCGGGAAGCTGGACGGGGCGATGACGGTCGAGGTGCCGCCGGGCCCACCCACCTCGGGCTTCGAGGCCGGGTTGAGCCAGTTCCGGCACCCTGCGCGGATCGCCGTGGACGACCTGCTCTACCTCGCCGTAGCCATCAGTGACAATCCCGCGGCCGACGCCCTCTTCGACCTCGTACCGCCCGCCGAGGTCACCGGCGTGCTGCGCGGGTACGGGATCGCGGGCATCGCGGTCCGTCACCAGATGCGCGATCCCGTGGCGGCGCCGACCGATATGCGGCTGGCTCAGACCCTTGCGATCGGGGCGCGTGAGGCGGGGCTGGGGCACGGACTGCCGCAGATCGACGTCACGCGCGCGAATACCGGCTCGGCGCGTGCGTATGTCGATCTGCTCGAAGCGCTCTGGACGCCGTCGGCGGTCCTGCGCGAGGTGGCGGGGCGCGTCCGTACCCTGATGCGCGCGAACATCATGCGGCAGCGCCTCGGGCCGGACTTCATCTCCGATGCGTCCGACTGGTCCTCGAAGACCGGCACGCTGCTCAACTTCCGCCACGAGGTCGGCGTCGTCGAACACGAGGACGGCTCCGTTTTCGCCGTCGCCGCTCTCACCGAGTCCTCGGTCCCCGCTGCCTCGCAGCCCGCCGCCGAGGCTCTGATGGGGCATGTCGCGCGCGCCCTGCACGACCACCTGCGTGAGTGAGCCACGGGTTTATGCGTAGCCTGACGTGTCTCCGGTGCTGTTCGCGTAGACGAGCGTGGTCAGTTCGTGCTCACCCGGTTCCAAATCGCCGCGGAGGACGGGCAGCAGGGTGCGCGGCCAGAGTAGATGGCCGTTGGGGTCGGGGCGGAGCACCGCTCCGTGGCGGACGCCGGTCGTGTCGCGTATGCCGCTGGCCTTTCCACCGGATACAGCCAGGGCCGAGCCGGCAGTCACAGTTTCTTCGGGCGCGTCGTCCCCCAGCGGGACGCAGAACGCTCCTTCGACCGTGTGCAGCGCGCGGCGCGTTGTGATCCGATGGCGACGGAGCTGACAGCCGTCGTTGAAGGAGAGGCGCGTCTCGATCTCCACGTCCGGCCATGGGCGCCAGCGCGCGACGAGTTCGTCACCGTCGACCGAGCGCTCCACATCGTCGGTGCGCACCCGCCAGTAGTCGCCTTCCTCGCTCAGTGCGAGCGTCGAGTCGATTCCGGCGCCGGCGAGGCCGGTCAGCCGGGTGGGCACGGAGAAGCCGAAGGCCGTGGAGTACGCGAACTTCCGGTACTTCGCCTCGCTGTGCCGGATTCCGCGCGGGCCGGGCGCGGCGGAGAGGGCGGTGACGTGGCCGGATGTGCCGCGGCTGAGGATGAACCCGGCCTTCGGTTGGATGTGGATGGTGGACGGCTCGGGCGGGAGCGGCTCTTCCGGATGGGTCCAGAACGGGTGCGTCGCGGGGAGGGCCAGCGGCAGGAACGCCTTCAGCGCCCAGTACGGAGAGCCGGCCGCGTTGTACTGCTCGCTCATCAGCAGGCTGGGATAAGCGTAGCCGATCGAGAGGGTGCCGTCGCCATTGAGGACGGGTTGTCCGGACCATGATCGGATCTGCCGCGCCCACGCTCCGCGCAAGACGCCCCAGCCGGGACCCGGCTCATCGGCGAAGGCCATCGCGCCGAAGAACGCGGCCTGCGCGAATCGGTACGTCAGGCTGCGGCCGAACGCGAGGCCCGCGCCGTCCGCCGCGAACCAGCGCAGGTATTCGGGGGCGAAGTCGCGGGCTCGCTGCCGGACGGTGCCCGCGGCCTCCGCGTCGCAGCCCCCGAGCGCGGCGTTCAGCAGGCCGTAGAAGTGGATGGCCCACGGGTTGTAGTGGTCGAACGCTGCGTCACCCGGACCATCGGCGTACCAACCGCCGCCGTGGTGGAATTCGTCGACGCGCCGGAAGGCCGCGGTGGTGATCTCCGCGTCGAAGGGTTCTCCGACGGACTTGAGGCCGAGGTTGACCAGCGTCGCGAACAGCCGCCAGTTGTTGTCCACGGCGCGAGCGCGCGATGCGGCGCGCAGCCAGTCGGCGAACCTGGCCCGCTGCGCCGGGTCGAAGGGCTGCCACAGCTCCTGCGGACACAGCGCGAGAGCGAATCCGAGTGCCGCGGATTCGACGATGCGCTGGTCGAACTCCCCCGGCCAGCCCCAGAACCCGGGATGGTTCGGGTCCGTGCCGACGGCGATCTCCGCCCGGATCGGCTCCCAGCCGCGGTACTCCCCCTGGCCGGCGGCCAGCGGCGCGAGGCCCCAGAGCAGTCGTGAGACCGCCTCCAGGCGTGCGACGCGCGGCGCGTAGTGCGCGGCAGGGTGGTGAGTCATTGTGGATAGTCGTCGTTCCAGCGCGTCAGCCTCGGCGAACGGCTCGCAGAGTTCTAGGAGGGCGCGCTGGAAGTCCTCGCGCGTGTGCGGCACCTTCACCTCCCCAGGTCGGGTACGCTGCGGACGAGCAGCGGGCCGATGTCGCCGTCCGCGTCGAGTTCGAGTACGACGATCTCGTTGCTTCCGGAGTGCAGCAGCGGCCAGGGCAGGTAAAGGCGGCGCTGCGGGCCGCGATCCCAGTAGCGGCCAAGGCAGAACCCGTTGATCCAGACGTAGCCCTTGATCCCGGCGGGCAGTTCGAGGAAGCCGTCGCGCGGCTCGTCCACGTGCAGCGAGCCGCGGTGGAACGCGGGGCCGGGCACGTCGCCTGACTGATCCCAGGGGAGGGATTCGGCGGACAGCGCCGTCAGCGCGAGCGGGTCGATCTGCCATCCGTGCTGGTATTGGGCCCCGTGCCGCACGCTGCCGGTCACGCCCTTACGCTCACCGAGCAGCGGACCGTAGTTCACCCGGCCCATCGCTTCGACGATGAGCATCACCTCAGCGCCGTCTGCGGGGGTGGTCAGGGGGATGTGATCGATGCCATCTCGCTCCAGAACGCCGACCGGAACGCCGTCTACGAACACGTGGGCACGATCGCGGAGGCCTTCCAGCGTGAGCGGCTCGGGCGTCGTGCGCGGTCCGGGCACGTG
>NZ_DASZKT010000256.1:0-34222 GCF_035552695.1 Actinospica sp. | reverse complement strand
AGGCCAAGGCCCGTCAGCTGCGCCCGTTCGTCGAGCCGCTGATCACCAAGGCCAAGAAGGGCGACCTGCACGCGCGTCGCCAGGTGGCCGCCACGCTGGAGCTGCGCAACACGCCGTTCTACAGCGGTCGCGACACCCTCTTTAAGCTGTTCGAGGAGATCGCGCCGCGGTACGCGGCCCGTCCGGGTGGTTACACCCGCATCCTCAAGCTCGGCCCGCGTCGCGGCGACAACGCCCCGATGGCGATCATCGAGCTCGTCGAGCCGCTGACGGTTGCTCAGGAGGCCACCCGCGAGGCCGAGGCCGCGACGAAGCGCGCGGTCAAGGAGACCGAGGCGAAGACCGAGACCGCGGCTGAGGCCGAGGTCGCGGACGCCGCCCCGGCAGCGGACGAGGCCACTGAAGCCGAGGCCGTCGCCGAGGCTGAGGTCGAGGTCGAGGACGCCAAGCCGGAGTCCGAAGAGGCCTGATTGTCGGCAGTACGTTGAAGGGCGCCGCCCCCGGGACACCGGAGCGGCGCCCTTCTTCCTTGGAAGGGCATCGATGATCCGGGTACGACTCGACCTGGCGTACGACGGCACCGAGTTCGCCGGCTGGGCGAAGCAGCGCAGCGGCGTGCGCACCGTGCAGCAGGTCCTCGAGGAGGCGCTCACGGCGATCCTGCGGGTGTCCGAGCCGGTGCAGCTCACCGTCGCGGGCCGCACCGACTCCGGCGTGCACGCGAGCGGCCAGGTGGCCCACTTCGACCTCCCGGAAGGCGTCTGGAGCGCGCACCGGGAGAAGCTGCTGCGCCGGCTGGCCGGAAAGCTGCCGATGGACGTGCGCGTCTACCGGGCGGAGGAGGCGCCCGAGGGCTTCGACGCGCGCTTCGCCGCCGTCTCCCGGCGCTACATCTACCGGGTCTGCGATTCGCGCGAGGGCACGCTGCCCACCCGCCGCGCATTCGTGCTCTGGCACAACCGCCCGCTCGACCTGGAGTTGCTGGGCGAGGCGTCCCGGCTGGTGCTCGGCGAGCACGACTTCGCCGCGTACTGCAAGAAGCGCGAGGGCGCCACGACCATCCGTCGGCTGCTCGACGTGCACTGGGAGCGCACCCGGCCGGACGAGGTCGAGGCGACGGTCGAAGCGGACGCGTTCTGCCACTCGATGGTCCGCGCGCTGGTCGCCGCGCTGCTGATGGCGGGCGACGGCCGGTGCGCCCCCGAGTTCCCGGCCGAGGTACTGGCGAGCGGGCAGCGGCACTCGTCCGTCAACGTGCTGCCGCCGCACGGGCTGACCCTCGAGGAGGTGCGCTATCCGTCGGCGGCCGAGCTCGCGGCCCGGGTGCTGGAGACGCGCCGCCTGCGTACTCTCGGTTGCTGAGCGGTATCAGAGTTCGTAGGGGGTTGCTCTCAGGGTCCTGTGCCGATAGTCTCCGCTCCCTGCGGTGTGACTAATCTTCGGGGAGGGTTCTTCGTGGGCAAGGGCGCCCGGCGGATCACGCGCTGGTCCACGGCGATCGTCCTGGTGGGGGCGGTCTGCGCGGGAACAGCCGAGACCGCGTTCGGCTATGCGGACGGCGGCGTGAACATCCCGGACTCGACGTTCCGGCAGGGCACCGGAACGCAGCAGGTCGCGGTCTCCGTCGGGCACGGCGTGGTCGGCACCGACCAGACCCTCATCGTCTGGCCGTTCTACTCCTCCGACTACCACTGGCTGGTGGGTGTCGCGGCGGATCCGGGCACCGGCGCCACCTGCTCGTACGACGTGGGCCAGTGGCAGTGCGTGCCGGGCCGCGGCGGCTGGCTCGCCGGGAACCTGCACGTGCTGGTCGACACGGCCAAGGCGATGGACTGCGGCCTGCACGCGGGCGTGTGCCAGAACGACGAGATCAACATCCAGTCGCTGCCGGACCCGGGGGACCGCAACGGGCTGCCGGACGGACAGCCGCTCTCGGTGCTCGGGAACGTGCTGATCATGCCGGACTCGGTGCCCTGGCACGGACCGACCCCGCAGCCCGCCTACCGGGAGCCGCTCGCGACCTCGTCCGCGTCCGGGCAGGTCGCCGGGGTGTCGGCCACGCCGACGCGGACGACGCCGGTGACGTCGACCTCGCCCGACCCGGCGACCAGCATCGCCGCCGTGAACACCTCGCTGACCAGCACGCCGGACGCATCCCCGACCGGCCTCTACCTCGCGCTGGCGATCCCGATCCTGCTCGGCGCGGGTGCGCCGCTCGCCTACCGGATGCGCAAACGGCGGCGCCAGGCGTCCGGCGAGTGACCTGCGGCTGTGCCGTTTTGACCGATCCGGTCCGCGCCGGGTACCTTGGTTGACGTTGTGTTTTCCCGCGCGATTGCGATGCGCGCCCGGACTTCTCTCCGTACCCCTCGGGGCTCGGGGACAAGAAACCGGGGGGCTCGGTGCCTGATGCCGTAGGTGTCTGACGCTGTCCGCCTACGGAATCACCGTCCAAATCCACGGAGTCCGTGGATACCGACATCGAGTGAAGGCATACGACCCGTGCGTACGTACAGCCCCAAGCCCGGCGAGGTCGAGCAAAAGTGGTACGTCATCGACGCCACTGACATCGTCCTCGGCCGGCTCGCCAGCCAGACGGCCATCCTGCTGCGCGGAAAGCACAAGCCGCAGTTCGCCCCGCACGTGGACACCGGTGACTTCGTCATCATCGTCAACGCGGCGAAGGTCCACCTGTCCGGGAACAAGCGCGAGGACAAGCTCGCCTACCGGCACTCGGGCTACCCGGGCGGCCTGCGTTCCGTGAAGTACGGCGACTTGATCGACAAGGACCCGCGCAAGGCGCTCGAGAAGGCCGTGCGCGGCATGCTTCCGCACAACAGCCTCGGTCGCGACATGCTCAAGAAGCTCAAGGTCTACGGCGGACCGGACCACCCGCACGCCGCACAGCAGCCCGTCCCGTACGAGCTGTCCCAAGTCGCTCAGTAACGATCAAGGAGTTTGCGGCAGTGTCCGAACTGACAGCCGAAGTCGAGACCATCGACGAAGAAGAAGTGGTCCCCGAGACCTACACCACGGAGACCGCTCCGGCCGCCGACGCCCCGGTGCGTCGCGCCGCGAACCTGGTCCCCGCCGGCGGCACCGGTCGCCGTAAGGAGGCCGTGGCCCGGGTGCGCATCATCCCCGGCACCGGCAAGTGGAAGATCAACGGTCGCACCCTTGAGGGGTACTTCCCGAACAAGGTGCACCAGCAGGAAGTCAACGAGCCGTTCCACGTGCTCGAGCTGGACGACCAGTACGACGTCATCGCCCGCATCAACGGCGGCGGCATCTCCGGCCAGGCCGGTGCGCTGCGCCTGGGCATCGCCCGCGCGCTGAACGAGGCCGACCTCGAGGCGAACCGCGCGACCCTGAAGAAGGCCGGCTTCCTGACCCGCGACCCGCGGGCCGTCGAGCGCAAGAAGGCCGGTCTCAAGAAGGCCCGCAAGGCACCGCAGTACTCGAAGCGTTAATCTTCGAATACGCACGAGCGGCGCTCTGCCGTTTATCGGCAAGTCAGACAGCCCCATCGTCCGTCTCACGGCGTACGGTGGGGTTGTCTCTTTCGCATGAGCTTCCACCACAACAGCTAAGGGGTCCGCTTCCATGGCCCGACTTTTCGGAACCGACGGGGTACGCGGGCTGGCGAACCGCGAGGTCACCGCCGAGCTCGCGCTCGACCTGTCGGTCGCCGCGGCGCACGTCCTGGCCGAGCGCGGCGAGTTCGCCGGGCACCGGCCCAGCGCGGTCATCGGGCGTGACCCGCGGGCTTCGGGGGAGTTCCTCGAGGCCGCGGTGGCGGCGGGCCTGGCCTCGGCCGGAGTGGACGTGGTGCGCCTCGGGGTGCTGCCCACGCCCGCCGTGGCCTACCTGACCATCGCGCTGGAGGCCGACTTCGGCGTGATGCTCTCGGCGAGCCACAACCCGGCGCCGGACAACGGGATCAAGTTCTTCGCGCGCGGCGGGCTGAAGCTGGACGACGAGGTCGAGGACGCGATCGAGGCGCGGCTCAAGGAGCCCTGGGAGCGTCCGGTGGGGGACGGCATCGGGCGGATCACCGACCTCGCCGACGGCGTCGAGCGCTACGTGGACTACCTCGTCGGCACGGTCCCGAACCGGCTCGACGGCCTCCGGGTCGTCCTGGACACGGCGCACGGCGCTG
Organism: Actinospica sp.; assembly: GCF_035552695.1. Taxonomy (NCBI): domain Bacteria; kingdom Bacillati; phylum Actinomycetota; class Actinomycetes; order Catenulisporales; family Actinospicaceae; genus Actinospica; species Actinospica sp. The sequence goes on along the minus strand of NZ_DASZKT010000256.1, from coordinate 30,063 downwards.
CCTCGATCGCGGCCCCCGCGGCGCTGCGCAGGCTCGGTGCCGAGGTCATCACGATCGGTGACGCGCCGGACGGGCTGAACATCAACGACGGCTGCGGCTCGACGCAGCTCGAACTGCTGCGCGCGAAGGTGGTCGAGCACGAGGCGGACCTCGGCGTGGCGCACGACGGGGACGCGGACCGGATGCTGGCCGTCGACTCGGCCGGCGAGGTCGTGGACGGCGACCAGGTCATGGCGATCCTCGCGCTCGCCCTGCGCGAGCGTGGCGCGCTGGCCGAGGACACGGTCGTCGCGACCGTGATGGCCAACCTGGGCTTCAAGATCGCCATGGAACGCGCGGGGCTGAATGTGGTGCAGACGGCTGTCGGCGACCGCTACGTCCTCGAGGCCATGCGCGAGGGCGGCTTCGTGCTCGGCGGCGAGCAGTCCGGTCACATCATCATGCACGAGTACGCCACCACCGGTGACGGCATCCTGGCCGGCCTGCACCTGCTCGCCCGCGTCGCCGAGAGCGGCAAGCCGCTGACCGAGCTCGCCGCCGTGATGCGCAAGCTGCCGCAGGTCATGGTCAACGTGCGCGGCGTCGACAAGTCGCGCGTGGGTTCGAGCATTGAGCTCGCCGACGCCGTCAGCGCCGCGGAGCTGGAACTCGGCGAGCGCGGCCGCGTCCTGCTGCGCCCCTCCGGCACCGAGCCCCTCGTGCGCGTCATGGTCGAGGCGGAGAGCCAGGAGAAGGCCGACCTCGTCGCGCACCGCCTCGCCGGAGTGGTGAGCAGCGCGCTGGGGTCGTAATTTCCGACTCGCGGGCCGCGGGGTTGCCGTCGGCCCTGTCGACGGCGCCCCACAGCCCGACCGACGATCACGACTCCAGCGGCAAGTCGGCGGCGACGATCCACCGGTCACCTACGACGCCCGCGTCGAGGGTGCCGCGGAGCAGTTTGAGGCGCTCGCGCATGCCGGTGAGGCCGTAGCCGCCGTTGACCGTCTGCAGCATCGGGACAGGGCCGGGGCGCGGGGCATGGGCAGCGGGATCGGCGTCGGCCATGGCGGGATCGGCATCGGGCATGGCGGGCGCGGCGGCGGTGGGGAGGTCGTTGGCGATGGCCAGCCGGACGGCGTGGGGCGTGTAGACGAGGCGCATCTCGACCTCCGCGGCGGGGGCGTGCTTGGCCGCGTTGACCAGCGATTCTTGGGCTGTTCTCAGCAGGGCGACGGTGGCGTCCGGGGGGACGGGGCGCGGCTCGCCCTGGATGTCGCAGTGCACGAGGACGTGGCGGCGCTCGGCGTGTTCGGCGGCGGCCCGGGCCAGTTCCTCGTGCAGCGGCAGGGTGTCGGCGCGCAGGGCGTGCACGGCGCGCCTTGTCTCGACCAGGCCCTCGGAGGCCATCCGCTGCGCCTTCTCCAGAGCGTCGAGCGCGCCGTCGGTGTCGCCGCGGTCGGAGATCAGGGCGCGGGCGACCTGGATCTGGATGCCGAGCGCGCCCAGTGAGTGCGCGAGCACGTCGTGGATCTCGCGGGCCAGCCGGGCGCGCTCGTCGAGCACGTCGGCCCGGCGCTGCTCGACACGCAACCGCTGGTGCTGTTCCAGCAGGGCGGCGGCCTGTTCGGCGCGGATCCGGTAGTCGGCGCGGCTGCGGCCGAGCATCATGCCGACGATCAGCAGCAGCGGGAATCCCCCGAAGGTGCCGATGCCCTCGTCGAACGCGATTCCGCCGATCTCGCTGACCAGCGTGCCCAGCGCGGCGATGGCGAGTGCGGTGGTCAGGCTCAGGTCGGCGACCGCGGCCTGGATGCCGCTGACCGCGAAGATGATCATGTAGGTGCCGTTGCCCGCCGCCGAGGCGCCGAGGCAGGCCGCGGCGACGATCAGCAGCAGCGATCCGGACCGCAGCAGCCGGCCGGTGCGCTCGGGCGGCAGTTCCGTCTCGCTGAGCGCCAGCAGCAGCTCGCCGACGCAGAGTCCTGCGAAGGCGAGCTGCTGCGTCGCGGCTCCGCCAGGCACGGTGGCCGGGTGGAGGAAGATCAGCAGGCCGACGACGATGAGCCCGACGAGGCGCGTCGCCCAGATGGAGGCTCGGAGCATGCGCCCAGTATCCGCCTCGGCGCGGGACGGGCGGAACGAACCGTGGGTGGAGACGGCGGGTGGAGGCGGGGTACCAGGGCGGCGCGTGCGGAGTCATACCAGGTCCCGAACCGCAGGTTGATCCGGCGCGGGGCGTTCGGCGGAAGAGTCGGTGGCGTCACCAAGACCCCGAACGAAGGAGACTCCGATGCTCAGCGCACTCACCCAGGCCGAGATCATCAACGCCGCCGTCCTCACCGTGACCCTGCACAGCGACCTCGGCCCGCACAAGAAGATCGGCGCCTTCCGGCTGCTGCGCCCGGCGATCCTGTCCGCGGCCATCGTGCCGCTGTTCATCGACTCGCCGGTCACGCACGGCAACGGGCTCGCCGTCGAGTTGGCGGGCGTCGCGGCCGGACTGCTGACCGGACTGATCGCGATCACGCTCGTGAAGGTCTCGCGCAGCCCGAAGACCGGTAAGCCGGTCAGTTCGGCCGGCTGGCCGTACGCGCTGCTGTGGATCGTCATCGTCGGCGCCAGAGCCTTCTTCTCCTACGGCGCCGACCACCTGTTCTCGAAGCAGCTGACCGACTGGTGCATCGCGCATCAGGTCACGTCGGCGGCGATCACCGACGGTCTGATCTTCATGGCGATCGCGATGGTGCTCACCCGCACGGCCGGACTGGCGACCCGCGCCGCGCTGCTGCCGTCGCAGAACACTCAGTCCGTGATGGCGAATTCATAACCGGGCCACTGGACCAGCGGTCGATAGCCCATCGCCCGATTGACCGCGAGCATCCACTTGTTCTCATCGTCGTTGTACGTACTCACCACCCGTGTGCTCGGTCGGTCCTCCAGCACCCACAAGCTCGCCGCGGCCTTGATGCGCAATCCAAGGCCGTGGCCGCGGTGGTTTCTGGCCACTCCGGTGTCCCAGATCTCGACGAGCTCCGGCTCGTCCGGGTAGCCGGCGATGACGTTGAAGCCCGCGACGTTCCCGTCCGGATCCAGCGCGGCCTGCACATACCGGCGTACGCCGATCTCCCGCATCAGCTCCTCGCCGAAGCGCAGCCGATCGATCGATTGCTTGTCCCACTGGTACTCGAAAGTGCCTTGCGGCTGGTCGGCCATCGCGTCCAGCGCCGCGCAGTACGACTCCGCGAGCTCGTCCGGACAGTGCCCGATCCAGCCCACCAGCGTGTACCCGCCGTTCTTCGCGGACGGCTCGGCCCACGCCTCGTACCGCGCCCGGTCGATCGCGCTCAAGTCGAGCGTGGAGAGGATCGAGGTGTCGGTGAGCGTGCCGCCGTGCGGTTTCACGAACGGCGCCGGGACCATCGTGTTCGGCAAGCCCACCGCCAGACGCTTGCGCCCGAGTTCCGCGTTCTGCCGCATGAGCGCCTCGAACAACGCCGTCTCGGCGCCGCGACCGCGCGCTGCCGCCGGGACCTGGATGTCGGCCCAGGTGAGGTCCAGGTTCTTCGTGAGTTCGAACCCGTACGTGGCCATGCCCTCGGCCTCGGACGCCTGCTCGTCGGCGAAGACGCCGAACACGATCGTCTGTTGTCGATAGCCGTTCATGCACGAATGGCGAAGCCTGACCCTCCCGGGCGTGGGAAGGTCAGGCAGGTAGTCGGTCCGCCACTGCTCGAAAGCCGGCGCGACGGCCGCCAGGTCCTGCGGGTTCTCAACGGGGTCCAGTCGTCTGATCTGCATTCAGCCAGGACAGCACCCGCGCGGCGGCCGTCGCCACTGATTTATCCGGTCCGGCTCCCCGCCTCAGTCCGCCCGCACGACGAAGGCGCTCAGCCGCTCCGTGGCGTACCAGACGGTGAGCACGACCGCGATGACCGCGAGGACGATCGACGGAGTGAACGTCAGGTGCGAGTCCAGGTTGCCGTTGTCCGACACGCTGTGCGCGATGCCCAGCGACCACTGCTCGATCGACAGGTACTTCGCGCCGCCGACCAGGGTCGCGATCAGCTGCTCCCACAGCGCCACGTACGCCAGCGAGTAGATCACCGGGTGCCGCAGCGCCGCCGAGAACAGCACGAACAGGCAGGAGTAGACGATCGAACCGAGGATCGCGCCGAGGAAGCAGCCGATGGCCAGCTTGTGCGGACCCTGCGCGATGATCCCGGCGATCAGCACCGGAACCGCCGCGAACAGCATCGTGGTCAGCGCCGAGACGGTGATCTTGGAGACGATCACGTCGCGCCGCGGCACGGGGGTGGCCAGCAGGTGCAGCACCGAGTTGTCGTCGATCTCCGAGCCGAGCACCGAGGTGCCCACGAGCAGCGCGGTGAGCGGCACGACCGCGCCGACGCCGACCCGGCCGAGGACCAGCGCGGGCCAGTCGGACACCGTGCCGTGGGCACCTTTGAGCGAGAGGGTGATGATGACGAGCACGATCGCCGGCAGCACGAAGAGCAGGGCCCGCCTGCGCCCGAACAACGCCCGGAAGCTGATCCAGGCGACGGTGGAGTTATACATATCCGGCTCCTTAGGATCCGACGAGGTAGGCGAACACGGATTCCAGCGACTCGTCCGAGGGGACGACCTCGCGCAGGCCGATCCCGGCGGCGCGGCTGACCTTGGCCAGTTCCCGGGTGAAGGTGCCGTGGTCGCTCGCGTGCACCTCGAGGCCGGCCTTGGTCACCTCGACGCCCTGCACGGCGTCGCTCGCGATCAGCACGCCGGCCAGCGCACGGTCGTCCGTGCTGCGCAGCAGGAACACGTGCGGCCGGGTGGTCATCAGCCGGCGGATGGTGCGGTAGTCGCCCGAGGCGGCGAGCCGTCCGGCGACCACGACCTGCACGGTGTCGGCGAGCTTCTCCACCTCCTCCAGGATGTGCGAGGAGAACAGGATCGTGCGGCCGCTCGCGCCGAGTCCGCGCAGCAGGTCCATCATGTGCATCCGCTGCCGCGGGTCCATGCCGTTGAACGGCTCGTCAAGCAGCAGCACCTTCGGGTCGTGCACCAGCGCGGCGGCGACCTTGGCGCGCTGCCGCATGCCCTTGGAGTACGTCTGGATCGGCCGGTCCGCGGCCTGCGTCATCTCCACCAGTTCCAGCGCCCGCTCGGCCGCGGCCTTGGGGTCCGGCAGCTTGTGCAGCTTCGCCGAGGCCGTGACGAACTCACGGGCCGTCAGGAAGGCGTAGACCGAGTCGCGCTCCGGCACCAGGCCGACCGTGCGGAACACGTCCGGGTGCCGCCACGGGCTCACGCCGTCGATGGTGACCGAGCCGCGGGACGGGGAGAGGAAGCCGGACAGCAGGTGCAGGATGGTCGACTTGCCGGCGCCGTTCGGCCCGAGCAGGCCGGTCACGCCGGCGCCGAGCTCGAGTGAGATGTCGTTGACCGCGACCACGTTGCCGTACCAGTGGGTCACGTGGTCGAAGCGGACGATCAGCGGACCGTCCGTCTCGATCGGCGCGACGGGCGCCGCCGTTTGCTCGATCGCGCTCACGCCGCCACCTCGCTGCGCTCGCTAGGCGCGCTCGCGCAACGCGCTGTCTTCAATGGTTCACTCGCAAGCTCGTTCACGAGACGCTCACCTTCCGGTATCGCAGGAACAGGCCGCCGGACGCGGCGACCGCGAGGACGATCATCTCCGCGCCGTACGCCGGGCCGAGCGGGGAGGGGTTGGGGATCTGGCCGTCGGTCGCGCTGAAGGCCCAGATCCGGGTGCCCTCGACGATGTTGACCGGGTTGAGCATGCCGCCGACCTTGGCGATCGACGAGTAGACCGGGGTCTGGTACCGGATGGTCAGGTCGGCGTAGCCCGGCTTGCCCGGGTCGGGCTGGCCGGCGATGTCGATGTTGTCGTGGCGCAGGTCGACGCCCGGGCACAACTGGGAGACCGCCTGGCTCGGCTGGCCGTTCGGGCCCGGAGCGCCGAGTCCGAACACGTTGCCCTGGTAGGTCTGCGGATTGACCAGGGGCTCCACGCAGCTCGTGGTGGCCGGCTTGTAGGTCGTGCCCAACGCGTCCGAGAGCACGTGCGAGATGGCCGTCGTCACCAGGAACAGGATCGCGATCGCGCCGGTCGCGATGACGCGGCGTCCGGTGGTCGAGGCCATCAGCAGGCTGATCGAGCTGAAGAGCGCGGCCTGGAAGAACGCGACGAACACCGCGGGGAACGCGGCGCGCGAGTCGAGCCAGATCTCGTGGCCGGACTTCGCGGAGGCCACCTGGCCGAGGAAGGTGACCAGCACCGGCAGGATCTCGACGATCAGCAGCGAGGAGAACAGCGCGAGCAGCTTCGCCAGCGGATAGTCGCCGCGGCGCAGCGGCCGGGAGAAGTACAGCGGCAGGACGTGATGCCGCAGGTCCCGGGAGACCAGCTCCGGCGCCGAGACCGCGACGAAGAGCACGAAGAAGAGCATCATGTTGTAGCCGAGGTCCGCGTAGCTCAGGACCAGCGCGCGGTTGGTGGAGGCGGCGTAGACGTTCAGCGCGGCCGGGATCATCGTGACGGCGATCACGAACCAGGGGACGAGTTTCGCCTTCGGTCCGCGGCCGAGGCCGAAGACGCTGCGCACACTGTGCACGTAGAGGGCGCGCACGATCTGCCCGCGGCCCAGCCGTGGACCGGTGTACGGCTTGTATCCGATGTCGTGGATGACGCTCGTTTGCGTGGTGCTCACAGCCGGGCCTCCTGCCCTGTCGAGTCGGACTCCGAGCCGGCCATCGCCTCGGCGAACAGCTCCTCCACGTGGTGCCGCCGGTGCTCGAGCCGGGTCAGCGGGAGCTCCAGGTCGGCGACGGTGTCGCGCACCGTGTCGAACACCGGCTCGCCGTCCAGCCGGACCAGCAGCTGACGCCGCGAAGGCTGCGGGCTGACGGTCAGTCCGAGCTCGGCCAGCCGGGCCGCGAGCAGGTCGGTGCCCTCGTCCACCTCGACCGCGAGCCAGGGCACCGCCTGCGTCATCGAGTCCAGCGAGGCCGCGCGCAGCAGCTTGCCGCCCTCGATGGCCACCAGGTGGTCGCAGATCCGCTCGATCTCGCTGAGCAGGTGCGAGGCCACCATCACGGCGATGCCGAACTCGGTGCCGATCCGGTGGATCAGCGCCAGCATCGCGTCCCGGCCGCCCGGGTCGAGCCCGTTCGTCGGCTCGTCGAGCAGCAGCAGCCCCGGATCGCCGACCAGCGCCTGGGCCAGCTTGACCCGCTGCTTCATGCCGGTGGAGAAGGTGCCGATCTGCCGGTAGCGCTCCTCGTGCAGGCCGACGTGCCGCAGCGCCTCGGCCGCCTGCTCCTTCGCGGCCGTCGGCGGCAGCCCGGACATCCGGCCGAGGTGGGTGACGAACTCGGTGGCGGTCACGTCCGCGGGCAGGCAGTCGTGCTCGGGCATGTAGCCCACCCGCGCGCGGATCAGCTCGCCCTGCTCCCGCGTGTCCATGCCCAGCACGCGCACCTGGCCGGTGGTCGGGGTGAGCAGGCCGAGCAGGATCTTGATGAGGGTGGATTTGCCGGCGCCGTTCGCGCCGACCAGGCCGGTGATGCCCGGCCGCACCGAAAGCGTGAGGTCGCCGAGGGCGGTGACGCCGCCGGGATAGCGCATTGTGAGCGCCGTCGCCTCGATGATCGATTGCTCGTTATCTGACACGCCTTGACGGTAGGGCCGCGTGGCGCGCGTCACATCCGGCAGAAGTCCTATTGATGAGTAATCCCTGAGGATGGCATTCCCTGAGTCGGCTTAGGGGTTTTCCCCGGGGTCACGCTTCCGGCCTACCCGCGTACGCCGCGCGGATGACCCACTGGTCTATACCTTTACCTGCGGTTTTGTCGGCTGCGGCTAGAGTGTGGGCGGACAACGGCGACGGCGAGAGGAAACGGTTTTACGGTGTGCGGAATCGTCGGATACGTAGGTGACAAGTCGGCGCTCGACGTCGTGATCGAGGGACTGCGCCGGCTCGAGTACCGGGGCTACGACTCGGCGGGCGTGGCCGTCGTCGCCGAGGGCGCGCTGACCGGGCGCAAGAAGGCCGGGAAGCTGGCGAACCTGGAGAAGGAGCTGTCCGAGAACCCGCTGCCGGAATCCGGCCTCGGCCTGGGGCACACCCGCTGGGCCACGCACGGCGGGCCGACCGACGCGAACGCTCACCCGCACTTCGACGCGGACGGCAAGGTCGCGGTCGTGCACAACGGCATCATCGAGAACTTCGCGGCGCTGCGGCACGAGCTGCGCGAGGCCGGCGTCGAGCTGCGCAGCGAGACCGACACCGAAGTGGTTGCGCACCTGATCGGCCGTGAGTTCCCGGACTGCGCGGGGGACCTGGCCGAGGCGCTGCGGCGGGTCTGCCGCCGGCTGGACGGCGCCTTCACCCTCGTCGCCGTGCACGCGGACGTCCCCGGCGTGGTCGTCGGCGCACGGCTGAACTCCCCGCTGGTGGTCGGCGTCGGGCCTGGCGAGGCCTTCCTGTGCAGCGACGTGGCCGGCTTCATCGGCCACACCCGCGAGGCCATCGAGCTCGGCCAGGGCCAGGTCGTCGAGGTGCGCAGGACCGGCGTGGCGATCACCGACTTCGCCGGGAACCCGGCCGAGGGCAAGCCCTTCCACGTGAGCTGGGACGTGGCCGCCGCGGAGAAGGACGGCTACGACTACTTCATGCTCAAGGAGATCGACGAGCAGCCGCGGGCCGTCGCGGACACGCTGCTCGGCCGGGTCGGCGACGAGGGCCGGCTGCAGCTCGACGAGATGCGGATGAGCGAGTCCGAGCTGCGCAGCGTGGACAAGGTGATCGTCATCGCGGCGGGCACGGCGTACCACGCGGGCATGATCGCCAAGTACGCGATCGAGCACTGGACCCGGATCCCGGTCGAGGTCGAGCTGGCCTCCGAGTTCCGCTACCGCGACCCGATCCTGACCCGCGACACGCTGGTCATCGCGATCTCGCAGAGCGGCGAGACCGCCGACACGCTGATGGCGCTGCGGCACGCCAAGGAGCAGCACGCGCGGGTGCTGGCGATCTGCAACACCAACGGCGCGACGATCCCGCGCGAGTCGGACGCGGTGGTCTACACGCACGGCGGCCCGGAGATCGCGGTCGCCTCGACCAAGGCCTTCCTCACCCAGCTGATCGCGTGCTACCTGGTCGGCCTGTACCTGGCCCAGGTGCGCGGCGCGAAGTTCCCGGACGAGATCAGGGACATCCTCGTCCAGCTGTCGCAGGCCCCGGAGAAGGTGCGCGAGACACTGGAGCGGATGGAGCCGGTGCGCGAGCTCGGCCGGCTGCTCAAGGACGAGGAGCGGGTGCTTTTCCTCGGCCGGCACGTCGGCTTCCCGGTGGCGCTCGAGGGCGCGCTGAAGCTGAAGGAGCTGGCGTACGTGCACGCCGAGGGCTTCGCGGCCGGCGAGCTCAAGCACGGCCCGATCGCGCTGGTCGAGCAGAACCTGCCGGTCGTCGTCGTGGTGCCGCCCGCGGACCGCCCGCTGCTGCACGACAAGATCGTCTCCAACATCCAGGAGATCCGGGCCCGCGGCGCGCACACGATCGTGATCGCCGAGGACGGCGACGAGGCGGTGGTCCCGTTCGCCGACACGCTGATCCGCGTCCCGGAGCTGCCGACGCTGCTGCAGCCGCTGGTCGCGACCGTACCGCTGCAGGTCTTCGCCTGCGCGCTGGCGGACGCCAAGGGCCTGGACGTGGACCAGCCGCGTAACCTGGCGAAGTCCGTCACCGTGGAGTAGGAGTAAGGGACAGTCAGATGATCGTGGGCGTGGGCATCGACGTGGTCGACATCGCGCGTTTCCAGGCCTCGCTGGAGCGCACGCCCGGCCTGCTTGAGCGGATCTTCACCGACCGGGAGCGTTCGCTGCCGGTGGCCTCGCTGGCCGCGCGGTTCGCCGCGAAGGAGGCGGTCGGCAAGGCGCTCGGCAATCCGGGCGACCTCAGCTGGCAGGACGCCGAGGTGTGCAGCGAGTCGAGCGGCCGGCCGTACCTGGTCGTCAACGGCGGCGTCGCGGCGCGGGCCGCTGAGCTGGGCGTGACCGGCTGGCACATCTCGCTCAGCCACGACGCGGGCATCGCTTCGGCGATGGTGGTCGCGGAGCGGTAGTCCTGCTTCCAGAATGGAAGCATGAGATACGCGCACGCAGTCGCCGATGTCCGGGCCGCCGAGCGGGAGTTGATGGCACGTTTGCCGGAGGGCGCGCTCATGCAGCGCGCGGCCTTCGGTCTCGCGACCGTCGCCGCGGGGATGCTGCGCGAGGCGGGGTCGGTCTACGGCTCGCGCGTGGTGCTGCTCGTGGGCGTGGGCGACAACGGGGGTGACGCGCTGTTCGCGGGTGCGCTGCTGGCCGGTCGCGGAGTCACAGTGCACGCGGTGCTGGTGGATCCGGCTCGCGCGCACGTCGGGGGTCTGTCAGCCCTGCGCGACGCCGGGGGACGCGTCGTGGCCGGATCGTCCGTCGAATCCGTGTTGGACCGCGCCGACCTCATCGTGGACGGACTCCTGGGCATCGGCGGACGCGGCGGGCTACGCGGCGCGTTCGCCGAGGCGGCGGCGGCTGCGCGGAACTCCGGCGCGCCGATCCTGGCCGTGGACCTACCGAGCGGCATCGACGCGGATACCGGCGAGGTGGCGGGCGCGGCCGTGCGGGCCGACGTGACCGTCACGTTCGGCACCCACAAGCCAGGGCTCTTCGTCGACCCGGGAGCCGGGCATGCGGGGATCGTCGAGCTCGTCGACATCGGCCTCGAGTTCCCGGCGTCGGTCGAGCCGGTGATCGAGAACCTGGGGGAAGAGGATGTGCGGGAACTGCTTCCCGCACCCTCGCATTCGTCACACAAATACAGCCGCGGCGTGGTCGGGCTCGCCGTCGGCTCCGAGCGGTACCCCGGCGCCGCCCTGCTGGCCACGGGTGCCGCGCTGCGTTCGGGCGTCGGCGCGGTGCGCTACAGCGGGCCGGTGGACGTGGTCGGCAGTTACCCTGAGGTGATCATGGGCGGCGGCCACGTGCAGGCGTGGGTCGTCGGCTCGGGGCTCGGACAGGACGACGAATCCGTGCGCAGGCTGCTGAACGTGCTCTCCACGGACGTGCCGGTGGTCGTCGACGCGGACGGCCTGCGGCTGCTGCCGCGCAAGGCGCTCGAGCGTTCCGCGCCCACGATCCTCACGCCGCACGCCGGGGAGGCCGCCGCGCTGCTGGACGTGCCCGCTGAGCAGATCGAGGGACAGCGCCTCGAATCCGTCCGCCGTCTGGCCGATTCGTATGACGCGACGGTGCTGTTGAAGGGCGCCAACACGCTGATCGCGTCGCCGAATTCCCCGATTCGGGTCAACACGCACGCGAGCCCGGTGCTGGCGACCGCCGGCAGCGGCGACGTGCTGGCCGGGATCATCGGAGGACTGCTCGCGGGCGGCCTCTCGCCGCTGGACGCGGCGTCGGTCGGCGCGTACCTGCACGGGGCGACCGGGCTGCTCGCCGCGCGCAGCGGGCCGGTCGCGGCAGGTGACCTAGTCGCGACCTTGCCGTTGGCCTGGCACAATATCCGAGGATGAATGACCACGACTCCCTGACCCCTGCCCGACTGGAAGCCCGGATCGACCTCGGCGCGCTTCGGTCGAACGTCCGGCGGCTGCGCGAGATCGCCGCCCCGGCGCAGGTCATGGCCGTCGTGAAGGCCGACGCCTACGGGCACGGCATGCTGCGCTGCGCCCGCGCCGCCCTGGAGGCCGGGGCCACCTGGATCGGCACCGCGGTGCCCGAGGAGGCCCTCGCGCTGCGCGCCGCCGGGATCGAGGCGCCGATGCTCACCTGGCTGCACGCGCCCGGCGACGACTTCGCCGCGCTCGTGCTCGCCGACGTGGACATCTCCGTCTCCGGCCAGTGGGCGCTGCACGCGATCCTCGAGGCGGTCGAACGCACCGGACGGCCCGCGCGGATCCAACTCAAGGCGGACACCGGACTCGGCCGCAACGGCGTGCAGCCGCACGACTGGCCGCTCGTGGTGGACGAGTCGGTCAAGGCCGAGCGGGACGGGCTGCTGCGGATCACCGGCGTCTGGTCGCACTTCGCCTGCGCCGACGAGCCGGGCCACCCCTCGATCAACCGTCAGTTGACGGCCTTTCAGGACGCCCTCGCGTACGCCGAGGCCGCCGGGGTGCACCCCGAGGTGCGGCACATGGCCAACTCCCCGGCCACGCTCTCGCTGCCGGAGAGCCACTTCGACCTCGTGCGCACCGGCGTCGCGATGTACGGCCTGAGCCCGGCGCCCGAATTCGGGCTGCCCGCGGAGCACGGCCTGCGCCCGGTGATGACCCTGGTCGCGCGCCTGGCCTCGGTGAAGCGGGCCCCGGCCGGGCACGGCTTGTCCTACGGCCACACGTACCACACCAGCGAGGAGACCCGGCTCGCGCTCATCCCGGCCGGCTATGCGGACGGCATCCCGCGCGCCGCATCCGGAGTCGGCCCGGTGTCCATCGGCGGGCGCCGCCACACGATCGCCGGACGGGTCGCGATGGACCAGTTCATCGTCGACCTCGGCCCGGGCGACGAGTCCGCGGCCGACCCGCGCCCCGGCGACGAGGCGGTGCTCTTCGGTCCCGGCGACGGCGGCACCCCCACCGTGCAGGACTGGGCCGAGGCTACCGACACGATCGGCTACGAGATCGTCACCCGGATCGGACCACGCGTGCCGCGGGTCTACGCGGACGCGCCCGTGACCGATCGACAGGTTCGGCACAGCCCGGCTTCGAACGCTTGAACCGAGCTTGACGGGCAACACTGAGAAGTAGACAGTCGTGATCCCGGGGCGGGGACAAACGGGATAAATCGAGCGTTGACCTAGCGTAGAGTGCTTGAACGCGCAGTGTGGAAGGCGGCCGGACCGTGGCAGAGGGATCGGGGAAGGGCAGGCGGGCCGGGATTCTCGGCGCGGCCGTCGGCGTGGTGGCCGCGGGCGCGGCCGTCGGCTTCACCGTGGAACGGCTGACGATCGGACGGGCGGTGCGCCGGATGGCCGCGATCCACGACCCCGGCGAGCCCTTCGGCACGCTGCGCGGCGACCCGCTGTCGGTCACCTCGTCCGACGGCGTGGAACTGTACGTCGAGGTCGACGAGCCGCGCGGCTGGGCGGCCGTCCCGCCCCGGTCGGCGAGCGGTCGCGGCAGCGGCGGCGGACCGCTCAACGGCTCCGCCACGACGACTCCCCGATCGGTCGACGCGAACGGCTCCAGCGGAAGCGCCGCCTCCAACGGAAGTGCCGCGCCGGGCGGCCTCGCCGCCGCGATGCGCTCCGTCCGCGAGGCCGCCGCGTCCGTCGTGAACGGCTCGGCCCCGCGCCCGACGCTGCTGTTCACCCACGGCTTCTGCCTGCCGCAGGACTGCTGGCACTACCAGCGCGCCGAGTTCTCCGCGACGCATCGGATGGTCTTCTGGGACCAGCGCGGCCACGGCCGCTCCGAGCGGTCCCCGCGCGACGAGAAGGGCCGTGCGAAGCCCGTCACCATAGACCAGCTCGGCGAGGACCTGTACGCGGTGCTCCAGGCCACCTGCCCGGAGGGTCCGGTCATCCTCATCGGCCACTCGATGGGCGGCATGACGATGATGGCCCTCGCCGCGCGGCACCCCGAACTGTTCGGCGACCGGATCGTCGGCACCGCGCTGATCAGCACGTCGGCCGGGCGTTTCGAGGACATCGCCTTCGGCCTGCCGCGCCCCAGCGCCAAGCTGCTGCACCGCACCACCCCGACCGTGCTCGAACTGCTCGCCAGGCAGTCCGGCCTGGTCGAGCGCGGCCGGGCGCTCGGCGGCGACCTGGGCCTGGTGCTCACCCGGCGCTACGCATTCGGCTCCGACGTGCCCGAGTCGCTGGTCCGCTACACCCAGGACCTGATCCAGTCCGTGCCGATCGACGTCATCGCGGACTTCTACCCGGTCTTCGGCAAGCTGGACATGAGCGAGTCCGTCCCGGTCTTCGACCGCGTCCCGAGCCTCGTGCTCAGCGGCGCCAACGACCTGGTGCTCCCGGTCGCGCACAGCGAGGCGCTCGCCGACGCGATCCCGTCCGCCGACTACGTCGTGCTGCCCAACGCCGGCCACGCCCTGATTCTCGAGCACCCGGACGAAGTGGGCGAGGCCCTGCGTAACCTGGTGGACCGGGCCGAGGCTCAGCTCGGCAGTTCATCGTCCGGCAGGAGAGCTGTGCAGTGAATGTGCTTGACGGCGCGTCAGGGGCGGCTACGGAACGGGAAGAACGGCTGATCGCGGTCGACGCGGCGGAGACCCGCGCGGCCGGACTGGCGTTCGCCAAGCGGCTCAGGCCCGGTGACCTGGTCATTCTTTCGGGTGAACTCGGCGCCGGGAAGACGACGTTCACCCAGGGCCTCGCCGAGGGCCTCGGCGTGCGCGGCCCGATCACCTCGCCCACGTTCGTACTGGCCCGCGTGCACCCCTCGCTCGTCGGCGGTCCCGCGCTCGTGCACGTGGACGCCTACCGCCTCGGCAGCCTGGCCGAGCTGGACGATCTGGACCTCGACGCGTCGATGGACGAGTCGATCACGGTCGTCGAGTGGGGCGAGGGCAAGGCCGAGGTGCTCGCCGAGGGCCGCTCCGGCTACTACGTCGTGCGCCTCGACCGCGCGCGCGAGGACGACGTCCGCGAGATCACCGTCTCCCGCGTCTGACGTCGCGTCAGACGCGGGCTGCTCGCTGCCCGGGCCGCGCGCGGGCTACGAGACCACGACGACCGTGGTGCCGACGGAGGCGAACTCGTAGAGCGCCTGGGCGTCCAGCTGGGCCATGCGGATACCGCCGGTCCGGCCGGTCGGCGCGGGCGGCAGACCGGTGATGTTCTGGTCGGCGTCGAAGCCGTATGTGGTCGACGAGCCGGAGTCGAAGCGGACGACGTAGATCACCGACACGTTGTCCGAACCGGTGGCGCCGGGCGTCTTGGCTGAGACCGTGTAGTTGCCGTTCGGGGCGATGATCGTGCCCGGGACCACCTGCATCGCGCGTTCCACGGTGTGGCTGCCCTCGACCAGCCAGACGCGCTTCTGGCTCGGTGAGTAGACGACCCGCGTGCCGCTGCCGGAGTTCGCGGGCAGCGCGTTGGCGGTCGTGCCCGAGGAACTCGAGCCGGACTTCGAGGTCGTCTTCGTCGTCGAGGCGTTGGTCCCCTGCGCGCGGACCCGCGGCGCCGTCGCCTCGGCCTGCGCCGCGAGCACGCCGACGGCCGCCAGCGCGGCGATCGTCATCATCAGCACCGAGAACGTCGCGCCGCGCCCCGACCTCGGCCGCGGCGCGGCGCCCCGGGCGGCCGTGCGGGTCGGCGGGGGCGGCGGAACGGAGCTCTGCTGACCGTCCCCCGGAGACCGCCCGTACGCACGCCCCGGCGGCGGAGCGGCCGCCGCGGCACGACGTGTCCCCGCGGCCCTGGTTCCTTTGCCCATGAGTGCCATCATGCCCTACCGGCACCGTACGGGTTAAGAGGGCCACGTGACGGCGGTGCGCGAGGGTATGGATCCGGCGTAGCGGCGGTCCAGCTTGCCCAGATAGTCAATAATGGCCGGGTGCTGCTCTTGGCTTTCGACACGGCGACCCCCGCGGTGACCGTCGCGCTGCGCGGAGACGAGGGTGTGCTCGCCGAGCACACCGAGATCGACGCGCGCAGGCACGGCGAGTTGCTCGCGCCCGGGATCGAGCAGGTGCTGGCGGCCGCCGGCTGCGCGCGCACCGACCTGACCGGCGTCGCGGTCGGCGTGGGCCCCGGCCCGTTCACCGGCCTGCGCGTCGGCCTGATGACGGCGCGCGCCCTCGGCGACGCGCTGGACATCCCGGTGCACGGCGTCTGCACCCTCGACATCCTCGCCGCCGCGGTGACCGGTGCCGACGGCGCCGCCGTCGACAAGCCCTTCGCGGTGGCGACGGACGCACGGCGGCGCGAGGTGTACTGGGCCACCTACGACGTGACGGGGCGTCGCGAGTCCGAGCCCGCGGTGGATCGGCCCGCCGAGATCGCCGAGCGGCTCGCCGGGTACGGCGTGGCCGGGCAGGGCGCGCAGCTGTATCCGGAGCAGTTCCCGAACTCGCTGCGGCCGGAGCTGCCCAGCGCGGCCGTGCTCGCCGAACTGACGGCGCGTCTGCTGCGCGAGGCGCCGGACACGCTGCTCGAGCCGCACCCGCTCTATCTGCGCCGCCCCGATGCCGTGGAACCGGGTGCGCGCAAGGCGGTGACCCCGGCATGACCAGCGCCCACCTCCTGCCCGCGGCCGCCCATCGGCGCGTCGAGCTGCGGCGCATGCGGTGGTGGGACATTCCCGGCGTCATCCTGCTCGAGCACGCGGCGTTCCCCGAGGACGCCTGGTCGGTCGGCATGTTCTGGTCCGAGCTGGCCGAGGCCGCGACCCGGTACTACCTGGTCGCCGAGCAGTACGAGCCGGGCAACGAGGGCGAGTCGCGGCTGATCGGCTACGCGGGGCTGCTCGCCGGGATCGGCGAGGCCGAGGTGCTGACCATCGCGGTCGACCCCAGGCAGGAGCGGCGCGGACTCGGCGCGATCCTGCTGACCGAGCTGATGCGCGAGGCGGCCCGGCGCGACTGCGACGACGTCGTGCTCGAGGTGCGCGTGGACAACGACCGGGCCCAGCGGCTCTACCGGCGCTTCGGTTTCGAGGAGGTCGGCTTCCGCAAGGGTTACTACCAGCCGATGAACATCGACGCGCTGGTCATGCGCAGCAGCGGGGTGATCGAGCGGTTCGGCAGCAAGGGCGCCGCGGGGGAGCGCATCGAGGTGGACAGTGTGAAGAGCGTGGATTGGGTGAAGGAATGAGCGCCGCGCATCGGGGTGGACGGTGCGAAGAGCGTGTCGAGGTGGACAGTGTGACGAGCGTGGATTGGGTGAAGGAATGAGCGCCGCCGACCAGCCGATCGTGCTCGGCTTCGAAACGTCCTGCGATGAGACCGGGGTCGGCATTGTGCGCGGCACCGAGCTGCTCGGGGACGCGCTGGCCACCAGCGTCGACGAGCATGCGCGCTTCGGCGGCGTGGTCCCCGAGGTCGCCTCGCGCGCGCATCTGGAGGCCATGGTGCCGACCGTGCACCGGGCGCTGGACAAGGCGGGCCTGAAGCTCGGCGACATCGACGCCGTCGCGGTCACCGCGGGCCCCGGCCTCGCGGGCGCGCTGCTCGTCGGCGTCGCCGCGGCCAAGGCCTACGCGCTGGCTCTGGGCAAGCCGATCTACGGCGTGAACCATCTGGCCGCGCACGTCTGCGTGGACCAGTTGGAACACGGCAAGCTGCCGCAGCCCGCCATGGCCCTGCTCGTTTCCGGCGGCCACTCCTCGCTGCTGCTGGTTCCGGACGTGGCGACGGACGTGCGCCCGCTGGGCAGCACCATCGACGACGCGGCCGGCGAGGCCTTCGACAAGGTGGCCAGGGTGCTCGGCCTCGGCTTCCCCGGCGGCCCGCTGATCGACCGCGCCGCGCGCGAGGGCGGCGACCCGGAGGCGATCGCCTTCCCGCGCGGCCTGACCGGCCCGCGCGACGCGCCGTACGACTTCTCCTTCTCCGGCCTGAAGACGGCGGTCGCGCGCTGGGTCGAGGCCAAGGAGCGGGCCGGCGAGCCGGTGCCCATCGCGGACGTGGCGGCGTCATTCCAGGAGGCCGTCGTCGACGTGCTGACCCGCAAGGCCCTGCGCGCCTGCAAGGAGAACGGCGTCGACCACCTGCTGATCGGAGGCGGCGTCGCGGCCAACTCGCGGCTGCGGGCGCTGGCGGTCGAGCGCGCCGAGACCGCGGGCATCCGCGTCCGCGTGCCGCGCCCCGGCCTGTGCACCGACAACGGCGCCATGGTCGCCGCCCTCGGCGCCGAACTCGTCGCGGCGGGCGTCGCGCCGAGCAGGCTGGACCTGCCCGCGGACTCGTCGATGCTGATCACCGACGTCACGGCCTGAGTTTCCGCGGCCGGCAGGGCGGCTCGCAGTGCCGTGACTTTGGCGCAGAGCGGTGACACCTTAACGTCTCGACGTTGCCTGTGACTCTCATTAGAATCTGGCTGCCCTCGGCCCCCTGAGTCAGCCGGGCGGGTGAGGAGCTGCAGAATCAGGGGAGTGGCAGTATGCGGATATCTCCGCTCGGCAGGCTCGGACGCACAGGAGATCGGGGGTGCTGGCGCTCTGCGCCGCCCTGGTGATCAGCGTCCTGACGCCCGTCGGCACCACCGCCGCGGCGGCGAGCACGCCGACGAAGTCCAAGACGACATCGAGCACATCGTCGAACACGTCGAACACGTCGAGCAAGTCGGCCAAGCCGGCCGACAACGCGCTCTCGACGAACAAGAGCGTCACCAAGCCGACCGCGCCGGTCAAGGCACAGCACGCCGCGGCGCTCGCTCCGGCGGCGGCGCGGCAGGCCCGCGCCGCCGCCGCCCGCAGCGCCGTCTCCGGCAGCGCCGTGCCGGACACCTGCTCGGGCCATATCAGCTCGGACACGGTCTATCAGTGCTCGACGCCTTCGAGCACCGGAACCGACACCTTCACGCTGACCTTGACCGCTTCGACCGACCTGCTGCTCATTCGTGCCCTGCCGACGAGCGGGAACACCCTCGGGATCACCGTCACGGCGCCGGACAGCACGCTTCTCACCTGTCAGAGCACTGATTTGACGCAGTGTGCCACCAGCGCCTCGGGCACCTACACCGTGCAGGTGCAGAACCAGTCGAGCGACTACACGCTGGATTACACCGCGCTGCTCTCCGACACCTCCTGCGCGGTGGCAAACCCCTCCTTCGCCTCGCCGGTGCTGCAGGGCGCGGTCGCGGCGGGTGCGACCGGTGCCTGCTACACGCTGAACATGGCCGGCGGCGACGTGCTGCACGCGTACGTGGCCTCGTCCATGTGGGGCGAGATGAACACGACCGTGTACGACGCGACCGGTGCGCAGATCTGCGTCGACGACCAGGGCGACTGCACCCTGACCGGCACCGCTCCCTACCGGGTGCGCGTCGGCGACCTCTACGGCCGCGCGAACACCTACTGGCAGACCCTGTACGACGTCACTCACCCGCAGGGCTGCCTGACCGTCGCTCAGCAGGCCTACGGCTCGGTGCCGGACCAGAGTTCCGCCGACCAGTGCCGGACCCTCACCGTCGCCGCCGCGGGCAGCTACCAGGTCTACGCGGTCAGCGCGGGGTACAGCGGCATCAGCGGCACGCTGTACAACACCGACGGCACGACCGCCTGCACCAACTCCGGCTCGACCTGCCAGCTCGCCGCCGGCACCTACGACTTCGTGACGCTGGAGTATCCCGAGTACGCCAGCGCGCTCGGCGTGGTGTTCATCGCGGCGAACGAGAGCCGCGGCTGCTCGGCGACCGGCGACACGGATTTCGCGAGCGGCCCCGCCACGGGCACCTTCGGCGGGCTGGGTGAGGAGGTCTGCCTTACCCTGCCGACCGCTTCTGGCGCCTCGGACTACGTGTTCAACCAGGCGACCGCCGCCGGAGCCTCCGAGGCCTCGGTGCAGATCCTCGACGCGACCGGCGCGAACACCTGCTCCATCGCCTACGCCTACGTCACCTGTGCGCTCACCGGCACCGCCCCGTTCCACGAGATCCTCTCCGCCCAGGCAGCCGGCGGCGGCTACCGTCTGCTGACGCCGGTTCCGGTGACGGACGGAAAGGTCGACTTCCAGAACAGTTCCTCGGGCTCCATCCAGGTCATCGCCGACCTGGCCGGCTACTACCTCTCGTAGCAGCCGCGGCCCGCACCGTTTCTCGAGCATCCCTCGCCCTGCAGGTTCGGGGCGAGGGATGCTCCATTGAGCCGGTCGGTCAGCGCCCGATGCAGGTCGATGAGCTCGTGCATGCCCTGGTCCACGCGCCAGATGGCGTACGACGCGTCTAGTACGAGCTGCGCCTCCTCCGGGCTGACCGACTCCGCATCGGAGAGCTGCCCGAGGATGCGCTGCGAGGCCTCCTCGATCTCGTGCCAGGCGGACTTGAGCCGCGCGTCCTGCTCGCGAAGCAGAGTCTTGTCGATGCACATCACTCACTCCATCACCTCTCGTATCCAAAGGAATACTTGATGTGACAACGCGTCACTTCAGGCGCGAGTTCCCGAACTCGACGGCAACCTTTTCGGCGACCTGGCTCGGCAACGGATGAGTGAGCCCCGAGGTCGGGTGCCACGCCGCGTACGTCCGCGGCGTGGCACCCGACCGGATCGCGCCGGGTCAGGACATCGGGGTCGGGGACATCTTCGGCGCGTTGGGGACCGCGACGTCGAGGGCTGCGTTGAGCGACTCGAGGTAGCCCTCGCTGGTGTACGTCGCGCCGCTGACCACGTCCACGTCGGTGCGCTGCTTGCTCAGGATCTCGCTGCGCAGCACGGCCGCGGCGTGCAGCGAGTCGTCCCAGGAGTGGTTGTTGTCGTGCGGCAGTTGGACCGCGACGATGTCCATGATCCGGGTGCCGACGGACGTGACCTGGACCTGGACCAGGCCATGGGCCAGTGGGATCGCGGGGCCGAGCGCGGTGCGGCTGGCCGCGGTGGCGGAGACGTCGGTGAGTGCGGCGTGCTGGTGCGACGAGGTCAGCGCCTTGGCGGTGATCGCCGAGGAGAGCACCGCGAGCGAAGCCAGGGTGCAGAAGGTGAATGTGCGCATGGCAACTCCCAACTCAGTGGTGGGCCACGTTCGGCACGTAGGTCAGAAGTCGAAGAGCTCGGTGTGGATGTACGTCCTGCGCACGCCCGCGCGCCTCAGGTTCTTGATCGTGGCGGCCACCATGCCCGGTGAGCCGCAGATGAAGACCTCGCGCTCGCTGAGGTCGGGTATCGCCTCGCGCAGCCGGGCCGGATGCATCGGGTCATCGCGCCGCGTCTTGCCGCGCTTGCCGAGCACCGGCAGGAAGGTGAGTTTCCCCTGCCGCTGCATCCGGCGCAGTTCGTCGACCATCAGCAGGTCGTGTTCGGTCGTGGCACGCTGCGCGAAGATCACGTCGCGCTCGTTGCCGTCGAGGGTCTCGGCGATCGCGCGCAGCGGGGTGACCCCGACGCCGCCGCCGATCAGGAGCACCCGTCTTCGGCGCCTGAGGTACGCGGTGAACGCGCCGTAGGGGCCGTCCGCGAGCACGCGCTGGCCGGGGCGCAACCTGCGCTTGAGCCGCCTGGTGTACGCGCCGACGCCCTTGACCGTGAGCCGCAGCGTGTTCTCGGTCGGGTGGGCCGAGAGGGAGAACGGGTGGGTCTGGTGCCAGACGCCGCGGGCCAGGAACCGCCAGCGGAAATACTGGCCGCCCTGCGCGTTCAACTGGTCGATGTTGATGCCGGTGATGTACACGCTGATCGTGTCCGGCGACTCGGCCACGATGTGCGAGATCCGCAGGCGGTGCCGCCGATGCCGCCTCAGCGGGAGGTAGAAACGGTGCGTCAGCACGGCCGCCGCGACCGCGACGTTGATCAGCGTCCAGCCGTCGCGAGCGTACGTGTTGCGGGTGAACTGGGCGCCCATCGCGATTTCATGGCCGAACGCCAGTACTCCCGCCGGATACGCGACCAGGTGCAGCGCGTGCCAACGCTCGTAGCCCAGCCGCCGCCGGATCTTGCGGATCGAGCTCAGGCCGAGGCCGAGCAGCAGCAGGTAGGCGATCGTCGCGACGAGCACGTCGGGATACGTGCGCAGGATTCCCAGCAGCACGCTGGGGACGGGGGTCCGCAGGCTCAGCGAGTAGCCGGTGAGCACGAGGGCGACGTGCATCGTCAGCAGCAGCATGAGATAGCCGCCGAGATAGCGGTGCAGCGAGGCCAGCCAGGAGCCGATCCGGCGCTCCAGCCAGGGCAGCCGCGCCATCAGCGCGACCTCGATGAGGAGTAGGTAGCCGCCGAGCAGGCCGGTCAGCTGGGCGGCCATGATGAAGGCCTCGGAGAGGTTCTGCACGCGCGAGGAGGGGGTCTGCAGCCACCAGAGGGCCAGCATCTCCATCGCGCCGCCGAGCCCGAGCAGGATCAGCACGGTACTGAGCGCGAGCCGGGAGAGCACGGGCCGGCCGGTCTCGCGTGGCGGCTTGGCGTGCGGGTTGGGGAACGTCCGCACGAACGGGTATATCGGTCCGGTGGTTTCAGGATCCCGTGGGCTGGGATCGGCCACCGCCTCAAACGGACTCGGGGTGGTGTCCATAGAACCGCAGTAAACCTGGCAGGGTTCGATGATCGTGTGGATTTAGCCAAAAACTCGTGCGAATTTGGCGAATCCTTGCCGGGGCCGGCGCGAGACCGGCCCCGGCGGGTACACTACGTCGCCGCGCGATGACGCGCATACGATAAGTGAAGAAAAGCTTAGGCCGCGAACTCGGTCTCCAGGCTGATCGGCACGGCCTTGAGCGCCTGGGACACCGGGCAGCCCTCCTTGGCCTGGTTCGCGAAGTCCACGAACTGCTCCTCGGTCAGCCCGGGCACGGCGGCGCGCACCGAGAGCCGGATCGCGGTGATGCCGGTGCCCGGCTTGAAGTCCACCTCGGCCCTGGTGTCCACGGTGGTCGGCGGGGTGCCGTTCTGCGCCAGCGCGTGCGAGAGGGCCATCGAGTAGCACGTGCTGTGTGCGGCGCCGATCAGCTCCTCCGGCGAGGTGTGCTGGTGGTCGTCGCCCGAGCGCGCCTTCCAGTCGACGTCGAACGTGCCGGCGTGCGAGGAGTCGAGCGAGACCGCGCCCTTGCCCTCCAGCAGGCTGCCTTCCCAGTGTGCCGAGGCCTTGCTGGTGGTCGCCATAGGATCCACTCCCTGATGCGTGATGATGATTGTCCGTCAGGGACGATCCTACGTCGGCGATCTCCCGGAGGCCTTCAGCCAGATGACTTCTCCAGCACATAGATCCCGTAGGTGTCGCTCCAGATGACCTTGTACTTGGCGCCCGGGTGACGCTGCTCGACGAACGCGACCGGGTCGCTGATCGTGCCGGAGAAGCCGGAGACCACGGTGTCGAGCACGACGTACTGGACGGCCGGGTTGCCCGCGTTGCCGATCCAGAACGCGTCGTCCTTGGCGGCGAGCGGGGCCAGCGCGTTGATCGTGGCCTCGACGGTCACGTTGGCGGGCACGATCGAGGCGGCGTTGCGCAGTTCGCCGGTGCGCGCGTCGAAGGTGAAGGTGTCCGGGTTGAAGAACTGGTTGAAGGCGAACTGCGGGACCATCGCCGCGCTCGCCGCCAGCATCGCGACGGCGCCGTGCCGGCCGATCGCACCGCTCACGGCGTGTGCCCAGCGTCGCCACCAGGGCGGAGGAGCGTCGGCGGGTTGTTCATCGTCCGCGGCTTCGGCCGGAGGGTCTCCCACGGCTTCGTCCGTATCGACGGTCTCCAGCGGCTTGGCGTTGCGCGCCCGCTCGATCGCGTCGATCGCCGCGATGGCCAGCACCGGCATCAGCACCGCGTTGTAGTGGTACGCGGTGCCCCAGAAGCTGGTGTCCGTCGAGATGAAGCGCAGTCCGAGGTTGGCCACGATGAGCAGCACGTACGGCGAACGCAGCGCCGTGAACGCGGTGACCGCGAGCAGCAGGAAGACCAGCTCGATCTTCGTGCCGGCGCTGGCCATCCCCGAGTCCCACAGGCAGCTGATCGCGTTGCCGTGCGCGACGCCGGTCGTGGTGCCGACGCAGCTGTTCTTGCTCCAGTACTGGTAGACGTGCTGGGCGTTGAACTGCGGGATGATCCAGTAGATCGCGAGCAGCGACCCGGCCGTCCCCATCGCGGCGACCGCCGCGCCGAACTTGATCCGGCCGCGCAGGATGACCGCGATGCCGATCGGCAGCACGAACGTCAGGCCTATGTCCTCCTTGCACAGCAGCAGGAGGAAGCAGCAGACCACCAGCGTGCGCGAACGGTCCTCCAGCATCGCCCAGAGCGCGAAGGCCAGCAGCGGCACGGCGAAGGCGATCTCGTGGAAGTCGAAGTCCACCGCCTGCGCCACGCCGAAGGACAGCCCGTAGCCCACGCCCACCGCGTACGCCGCGCCGGAGCCGATCCGGTCCCGGGCCAGCCAGACGATCGGCACCGCGGCCACCGCGAACAGCAGCGCCTGCGCCACCAGCAGCGTCAGCGGGCTCGGGAACAGCAGGAAGACCGGGCCGAGTGCGGCCAGGATCGGGTGGAAGTGGTCGCCGAGCAGGTTGAAGCCGGGGCCGAGGATGTCCACGATCGGCGCGTGGAAGTGCGCGTAGTCCCGGACGACCTCGGTGAAGATGCCCAGGTCGTAGGAGCCCGGGGCGGCCCGGTAGTAGCGGGAGATCGAGTCGGCGCCGTACACCAGGAAGAGCCCGAAGGCGAGCAGCCAGGGTCCCCAGAGCACGGCGCCGGATCTCTCCGACCGGCGCGGGATCATCCTTGGTAAACGCACAGGGTGCAGGGTACCGGCTGCATCTGTGAGCAAGAATATGATCCGTGGATCTCACCGAATTCGACCATTTGCTTACTGACCGTGGCCAGGAGCTGCTCGGCGAGCTCGCCGCGCTCCCCGAGCCGGTCGATCCGCTCACCGCCGCGACCCGGCTGCGCGCGCGTTTCCCGGCGGAGCTGGTGGTCACGGCGCTGACGCAGGACCGGCTGCGGCGCCGGGCCGTGGCGAAATTCGGCGAGCCGGCGCGGTCGATGTACTTCACGGAGGCCGGGTACGAGCAGGCCACCCGGCTTCCGGTCGCACGGCTGCGGGCCGAACGTTTCACGGCGGCGGGCGTGCGAGAGGTCGCGGATCTGTGCAGCGGAATCGGCGGGGACGCGCTCGCCTTCGCCGGCGCGGGCATCCGGGTGCTGGCCGTGGACCGGGACCCGGTGACATGCGCGGTGCTGCGGGCGAACGCCGCCGCGCTCGGTCTCAGCGAGCTGATCCGCATCGAGTGCGGCGACGTGACGGGCGTGCGGCTCGACGGCTGCGACGCGGTCTTCCTCGACCCCGCGCGGCGCGGCGAGCGCGGCCGCGTCTTCGACCCCGACGCGTACTCGCCGCCCTGGTCCTTCGCGCTCGGACTGGCAGACCGGTTCCGCGCGGCGGGCTTCAAGGTCGCGCCGGGGATTGCGCACCAGGCGATTCCCGCGACGGCCGAGGCGGAGTGGGTCTCGGACGCGGGCGACGTCAAGGAGGCCGGGATCTATTTCGGGGCACTGCGCACGGCCGAGCGGCGGGCCACGCTGCTGCCGGGGCCACACACGTTCGCCTCCGTGGGGGAGCCGGATCCGAAGCCGGGCGATATCGGGCGATATCTCTACGAGCCGGACGGCGCCGTGATCCGGGCGCGGCTGCTCGGCGAGCTGGCCGGCACGCTGGATGCGCGCACGCTCGATCCGACGATCGCGTATCTGACGGCGGATCAGTACACGCCGACGCCGTACGCCGCCGCGTACGAGGTCACCGACGTGCTCCCGTTCACCGTGAAGAAGCTGCGCGCGCTGGTCGCCGAACGCGGTTACGGCACGCTCGCCATCAAGAAGCGCGGCGCCGACATCGACCCCGCGGCCCTGCGCAAGCAGCTGCGTCCCACGGGGCCGAAGACCAACGCCGCCACGATCATCGTGACGCGGCACCTCGGTCGGCACGTCGCGCTCGTGGCACGCGAGATGCCCACGGCGACGACGTCCGCTGCTGGTTAGCCGTCCTGGGCTCCAGCGTCGGCAGCGTCACGTGCACCTGCAGCCCGCCGAGCGGCGAACGGTCGGTGTGCAGCGAGCCGCCGACGCGTTCGGCCAGCTTGCGCACGATGTCCAGGCCGAGGCCGGTCGAGCCCGCGCCCCCGGTGCCCGCGCCGCGGATGACCGCCCGCTCCGGCTCGGTCAGCCCCGGGCCCGCGTCGTCGATCAGCACCGCGACCGCGCCGTCGCCGTGGTGCACGGTCACCTGGAAGCCGGTGCCCTCGGGCGTGTGCCGGAAGATGTTGCCAAGCAGCGTGTCCAGCGCCGCGCCGAGTTCCTGCGCCGAGACGGGGACCACTGCCGGGCGAAGGTCCGGCTTCGCCGGGCTCAACGACGCGTTCTGCGGCACTAAGCCGGGACCGAAGAACCGCCACGGCCGCTCCTGGTCCTCGGCCAGCGCCGACCAGAAGGCGATCCGCTCCCTGGCCACGGCCGAGACCTCGCAGACCGCCGAGGTGAGCGGCGCGGTCGGCCCGGGTTGGGTCCCGGCCCGCGCGGTACGGATGATCTTGTCCACCTCGAGTTCGAGGCGCATCACCGACTCCTGCGTCTGCCGCGCGGCCTGCCCGTTGCCGAGCCCGGCCGCGTTCAGCCGAAGCGCCGTGAGCGGCGTACGCAGCCGGTGCGAGAGGTCCGCGACCATCTCGCGCTCCGAGGTGATCAGCTGCTCGACGCGATCGGCCATGGCGTTGAAGGCGTCGCCGGCCTCGGCCAGCTCGCGCGGGCCGTGCGGCTCGACGCGGACCGACGTGTCGCCCTCGCCGAGCCGTTGCGAGGCGTCCGCGAGGTGCCGGGCCGAGCCGACGACCCGCGTGGCCAGCCGGTCCGCGACGAGCGTCGAGCCGAGCACGAGGACGATGGCGACGACGCTGAGCGTGATCCAGGCCTCGGTCAGGTCGTGCGTGTTCGCCGAATCGGGCAGGTAGACCTCGATCAGGCTGGTGCCGTTGTTGACCAATTCCGGCTGCACGATCTCCGAGCCGCCGGGGACCGCGAGCGTGGTCGCGCGCCCGGTCTGTGCGACGGCGTCGAGCGAGATCGCGCTCGCGTGGTTCGTGCCGAGCAGGGTCAGGTCAGGCAGCCGGATGCCCACGTCGCCGCCGCCGCTGAGCGTGGCCAGGGCGTCGCGGAGGTCCGATTTGCTGGTGGTCACCGCGAGCAGCGGCTCGAGCGCGGTGATCTTCGACTCGGCCTGGCTGCGCGCGTTCTGCGACGCCAGGTGCTCCATCGCGACGCCGAGCGGCACCAGGAAGGCCAGCGCGATCATGCTGGTGACGGCGAACGCGACCCGCGCCAGGGCCCAGCGCATGCCCGGCGGCCGACGCGTGCCATTGGCGCGCCTCATGGAGCGGGCTCGTTTCCGGACGGATCCACCAGCCGCACCCCGACCCCGCGCACGGTGTGCAGGTAGCGCGGCTGGGACGCGCGTTCGCCCAGCTTGCGGCGCAGCCAGGACAGGTGCACGTCGATCGTCTGGTCGTCGCCGTACGGCAGCTGCCAGACCTCGGAGAGCAGTTCGCGGCGGGTGACGACCTCGCCGGGCCGCGCGGCCAGATAGGCGAGCAGGTCGAACTCGCGGCGGCTCAGGTCGAGACGCTTGCCGTCGAGCTGTGCCTGGCGTCGCCGCGGATCGATCTCCAGGCCGCCGACGAGCAGCGTCGCCGGCTGCGCCGCGGCCCCCGAGCGGCGCAGCACGGCCGCGATCCGGGCCGCGAGGTGCGCCGCCGAATACGGCTTGACCAGATAGTCGTCGGCGCCCGCGTGCAGCAGCCGGATGATCTCGGCCTCGTCGTCCCGGGCCGTGGCGATGATCACCGGCACGCGGGTGACCGCGCGCAGCATCTTCAGCGCCTCCGAGCCGTCCAGATCCGGCAGCCCCAGGTCGAGTACGATCACGTCGCCCGGGTCCCGGGTGGCCTCCCGCAGGGCGGCCAAGGCGGTCCCCGCGCTGCGCACGCTGTGCCCGAACTCGGACAATTGCCGTATCACGGTGCTGCGGATATCGGGATCGTCTTCGACGAGCAGTACGCGGGTCATAGTGTGGCAACCTAACGGATCGACCGAGTGCAGCCAATGGACCACGGACCGCGTGGGCGGTGCCGGTGCGCTAAGGAGGGCGTCGGGAGTGTCGAGGAGGCGGGCGGGGTACGCGTTGCTGGCCTGGGGCGCGGCGACGGCCACGGCGATGGCCGTGGTCTGGGCCGGGCTCGACTCCGTGCTGCCCGTGACGGCCGAGGGGCCGCACGTCGCCACGGTCGCGGCCTGGCCGGTCCAGGTCGCGGGCGTCTCGAGCTCGGCCGGAAGCGCGCTGACCACCAGCGCGGCTCCGTCGCCGTCCGCGACGAGGGGGACGCGTCCGGCGAATACGCCCTCTGCTTCGCCGACGACCGTCGCCGCCACGTCGACGAGCGCGAGCCCGTCCGGCGGCGCCTCGTCGGCCGACGCCGGGAAGCGGTACACCACTCCCGGCGGGACGGCCGTGCTCACGCTGTACCCGGACCACGCCGTCCTCGACGCGGCCATTCCGAGCAGCGGATATTCGGCACGTTCCTGGACGAATACGGACACTCTGGAAGTCGCCTTCTCCCCGTCCGGCACGGGCACCGTGTACGAAGTGATCGCCACCTGGAACGGCACCTCCCCTCAGGTCAACACGTACGCGGTCGGCGGTTGACCGCGGCTTCATCTTCGCGCGCCCGCGCCCGGAAACGACCCCGCCGCGCAGCCCGTCCGGCGAGCCTGAGGGAGCCTTAGGGCGGGGTTAATGAAAGAGGGCTGTGAGCGCTGTCGCAGGTGAGTACGGTGGTGCACCAGTCCAGACCGCGCCCACCGGTCTGGACCATAGACCTCGGCCGCTCGGCCGCACGTGTACCCCACCGGAGGACCTTCATGGGCTCTCACAGCTCTGCCACGCCCAAAACGGACCAGAACAACCGCACGCCGCGCTTCTCCCGCCGCGCCAGGCTGGTGGCGCTCGGCACCGGTGCGACGCTCGCCGTCGCGGGCGGCGGCATCATCCTGGCGAGCGGCGCCAACGCCGCCGTGCCCGCCGCGTCGTTCAGCGCCAACGGCTGGTCGGGCGGCTATACCGGCACGTACACGATCACCAACAGCACCGGCTCGGCGATCAGCAACTGGAAGGTGACGTTCTCGCTGCCCTCCGGCACGACCATCACCTCGCTGTGGAACGGCACCGAGACCGCCAGCGGCCAGTCCTACACCGTGGCGAACGACAGCTGGAACGGCGCGCTGGCGGCGGGCGCGAGCACCACCTTCGGCTTCACCGCGAACGGCACCGGCGACCCGGTGAACTGCACCATCAACGGAAGCGCGTGCGGCGGCACGAGTACGACCTCCCCGTCGGCCTCGCCCACCGTGACCGCGACCGCGTCGGCCTCGCCGTCGAAGACAGCCACCGCGTCCAGCAGCCCGACCGCGACCGCGACGGCCACCGCCACGGCGACGAGCACCGGCACGTCCACCCCGTCGGGCAGCTACGGCAAGTTCTCGCCGTACGCCGACCTGTCGCTCTACCCGCTGTACAACCTCAGCTCCGAGGCCTCGACCGAGGGCACGAAGTACTTCAACCTCGCCTTCATCACCGCCGGCAGCAACTGCACGCCGGAATGGGGCGGCGTCACCTCGATCACCGACTCGTCGATATCCAGCGACATCGCGAGCCTGCGCTCCGCGGGCGGCGACGTGCGCGTGTCCTTCGGCGGCGAGGCCGGCACCGAGCTCGCGCAGAGCTGCACCTCCGCCAGCTCGCTGGCCGCGGCCTACCAGTCGGTCATCAAGCAGTACTCGCTCACCGAGATCGACTTCGACGTCGAAGGCGCCGCGATCTCCGCCACCGCGTCGATCAACCTGCGCAACCAGGCCATCGCGATCCTCGAGGGCGAGGACTCCGGTCTTCAGGTCTCTTACACACTCCCGGTGCTGCCCTCCGGCCTGACCAGCGACGGCGTCAACGTGCTGAGCAGCGCCAAGGCCGCCGGCGCGAACATCGCCGCCGTCAACGTGATGGCGATGGACTACGGCAGCTCCTTCTCCGGCGACATGGCCACGCTCGCCGAGGAGGCCGCCACCGCGACCGCCTCGCAGGTCCAGTCCGTGTGGACGAACCTCAGCAGCGCCCAGGCCTACGCCAAGGTCGCCGTCACCCCGATGCTCGGCGTCAACGACACCAGCAGCGAGACCTTCACCGTCGCCGACGCGAGCAGCCTCGCCTCCTGGGCGAAGTCGAAGGGCCTGGCCTGGCTGTCCATGTGGTCCGCCACCCGCGACAGCCAGTGCTCCGGCGGCGCCCAGACCTTCGCCTCCGCCACCTGCTCCTCCGTGGTCCAGTCGGCCGGCGCCTTCGGCCAGGGGCTCGGCACGTA
>NZ_DASZKT010000255.1:0-5132 GCF_035552695.1 Actinospica sp. | reverse complement strand
GCTGTAGTAGTCGGCGACCGCGCGCACGGCGCTCACTCCGGCGGCTGATCGTGCGCGCCGCTGACGCGCTCCGCCGCCGTCGGTTCCTGCGCCACGGCATGATCGATCCGCTCGTCGATCACGTACATCGGCCTGCCCTTCGTTCACCCTCGCCGCCACGGTCACTACGACCGAGTCGAAGCGTCGCTCGCGCTCGCGTCTCTACCATCGCTGCGGCAAATAACCGGCTTGCGGCGGCGTTGAGCGACCTGCTGCGGCGACGCTAGCGTCCAGACCGGGTGTAGCAGGACAGCGACCCGTTGACCGCGACGTCCAGCGTCTCCTGTCCGTTCTGGATCTGGGCCAGGTTGACCATCGATGCGTCCAGCTGCCAAGGCGCGCTCGTAAGCGCCACCGCAAGCGGTGCGATCTCATTCGCGGACAGGTCGACCGAGCCGGCACGCGCACCCTGCTGGACAACGCTAACCGTCATCGAGCCGCCGCTGGCGCCGAGCGTCTCGCTTACGGCAGCGACCTGAAGCGTGACCGTGCGACAGGTCGTATTCGCGGCCGTGAGCACGGTGCTGAAGCGAGGCGCAAGAGAGACGCCGGTACCGTCCTGATGGCGGAACACGCCGGCGACGTACGTGAACTGCTGGCCGTTGACATCGAGCGTGCTTGGCTCACGTCCGGTGAACGTCGCCAATGTGACCGGCGCGTAGGCGTACACGGTCCGCGTCGCTGATTCCGCCACGGTGCGGCGACCGCGAAGAACGGCGATCCGGTATCGATCAACGCCTTGCCGAGCACGTGGTGCGAAAACCGTTCCCTTGCCGCCCGGGCCGGGATGAAGGGTCGCCACCCTGACCCACATGCTCGCGCGGCGCTCCTGGATCACGGCGACGTCGCCGCGAGGCAGGTGGATGGTGAACTTAGCCCGCGGTGCTGTCCCGGCGTCGACCTTCGATGTCTGGAGGCTCCACACGATCGCGACCCGTGACGCGTGTGCGTTCCCTGTTTGCGCCGCCGACGCGCAGGCAGACCCAAGCGCCGCGATCGATAGTAGGAGAGCGATCTGCGGCGTGCGGATCGTGTGCCCTCCTCACGAGGTCCTGAAGCACTTCAGCGGCGTCCCGGTGCTCGTGCCGGTGGCGTTGGTGGCGACGATCCTGTAGCAGTAGTTGGTCATCGTGGTCAGCGTGCCGGTCGGCAGGCCGACGTTCTCGACCCCGCCGTAGGCGCCGGCGTTATCGATCGCGGTGATCTGGTTGAGGCTGGTGCCGACGCCATACTCGAACAGGAACGAGGTCTGCTGGCCCTCTGGGTCGACGGTGCCGTTCAGGACGGCGCCGGTCGAGGTGATCGAGGTGGCGTTTCCGTTCGTGACCACCGGTGCGCCGGCCGCCCCGGCGGTGGTGAACGTCATCACCGCACCATTGGTGGTGCCCGGAGTGTTGGTCGCCACCAGACGGTAGAAGTAGGTCGTGTTCGGCGCCAGGCCGCTAAGCGTCACGCTCACCGGCTCATCGGCGGTGCTCGAGCCGCCATTCTCGACCGTGCTGATCGAGCCGAAGCCGATGCTGGTGCCGTACTCGAACGTGTAGGCGGTAAGGCTGCCGTGGGCGTTGACGGTTCCGTTCATGGTCGCGCCGGTATCCGAGATCCCGGTCGCCGCGCTCGTGGTGGCGGTTGGCGACGTCGGCCCTCCGGTGGTGGTGAACGCGACCACGGCGCCGCACACCTGGCCGGAGCCGGTGGCCGAGCTCTTCCCGCAGGCGCGGTAGTAGTACGTCGTGGCGGCCGTGAGCCCGGTGATGGCCTGGGGGGGCTGCGCGGTGGCGGTGCTCCCGGACCCGGCGTCGAATGGGCCGATCACGGTGCCGAACGCGGTCGTCGTCCCGTACTCGTACCTGTACATCGTGTCCAGGCCCTCTGGGTTGATCGTCGAGTTCAGCGACGCGCCGGTCGAGGTGACGTTGGTGGCCGCGCCTGTTGTCACCACCGGCGGCGTCGAGGAGGGCACGGACAGCTTCCACACGCCACGGCCGTGGGTGGCGGCGTACAGGTTGCCACTGGCGTCGACACTGAGCCCGATCACTTGCACGTTCGGGAGGCCAGTGCCGACAGCTGTCCAGACCGTTGAGGCGCCATTTGGCGACGAGGTGGAAAACACGCCGACATCGGTGGCAACCACGTATGCACTGCCGGCGGACACGACCGAGTTAGACGACACCCCGCTCGGGAGGTTGCCGGTGATGTCGGTGTAGCTCGCGCTCGGCGTCCCGGTGAGCGTGACCGTACCCGTCTCCACCATCGGCGGGACGCTGAAGTACTGGGTGTTGTTGGCACTGAAGCTGACTGCGATCGTGCCGGGGGTGGTCGAGTTGACGTCGATGTGGGTGATCAACTGCCGGACGCTGGGCGAGATGTTGGTGAATGTGGGCGTACTTGCGCTTGCGTTCGTGGTGACGTCCAGCGTGCCGTTGTCGAAGCCGACGTACACGACGTCTGAGTTCGACGGAGCGACCGCAATTGCCGAAACACCTGAGCCGACCGCTGTTAGCTTCTTCCATGTCGGGCCGATCGGAGTGGTGGCCTGATACAGATCGCCGGCGCCGTAGTAAACGGTCGGCGCGTCGACCGAGCCCGAGTTCGGGACGATCGTCATCGGCGGCACGAAGTTCGCCCCCGTCAACGACGGGGTGATGTTGCTCGCCGACGCCCAGGCGTTGCTCGTGACGAACAGCGACTCGTCCGCCTCGCCGAGCTCCTGGTCCACGTCGAACGGGTTGATCGCGCTATAGCCGCCGTCGCCGGAGAGCACGTCGGGCCAGCCGGAGCTGCCGCTGTACAGGCCGGTTCCGTTGTCCTGGAGTCCGCCGAGGATCGCGACGCCGTTGTTGTAAACGCCAAGGTCCTCGTAGAACTGGGTCGTGTTCAGGTTGGTGTTGAGGTTCGACATGCCGCTCGCACCGCCGCCGGCGTACTCGTATACGCCGCCGTCACAGCCGATGATCACGTGCCCCGAGGGCATGAACGCGAGGGCGTGGTTGTCGGGATGGATCACGTTGGGTGGGCCGGCGAAGAAGCTGTGCCCGTTGATGTTGGACCAGGTGCTGCCGCCGTCGGTGGTCTCCACTTGGGCGATCCCGGCGGCGACCACGTGGGACGGGTTGGCGGGATCGACGGCGATCACGTTGTCGTAAGAGGCCTGGTCAGCGGAGCCCGAGCCATACGCGTAGGACTGGTTCGTGTACTTCGGGATCGTCAGATGCGTCCACGTAGTACCGCCATCGGTCGTCTTGTAGATCGAGAGGTCGCCGCCGTTCGAGTCCGTCCCACCCTGGATCTGGATCGCCGCGTACAAGGTCTGGTTGGCGGTCGGGTTGGTGCCGGCCTTGGTCCCGATGCCGATCTGGGTCACGCCGAAACGGGAGCCGGTCGGCAAGCCGCCGGCGAGGGTGGTGAAGTTGTTGCCACCGTCGGTCGACTTCTGGACCCCGACGGAGGCGGTGCCGATAAAGACGGTGGTGGGGCTTGTGGTGGGGTCGAGCGCGACCCCCCAGGTCTGGCTCGTGAAGTTGCCGGTGCCGGTCGGATGGCTCCAGGTCACGCCGCTGTCTGTCGACACGTAGAAGCCGGAAGTGGTGCCGGCGTAGATCCGGGAGTGATCGTTCGGGTCGACCGCGATCGAACCGAACTCGACCCCCGAGAAGATCCCGCCGGGATTCTCCACCGTCCAACTGCTGCCGCCGTCGGTCGACTTCAGCACCCCGCCGCCGTAGAAGCAGTCGCCGCAGTTGTTGGCCTCGCCGGTGCCGGCATAGACGATCGAGGGGTTGGTGGGGTCGACGGCCAGCGCCCCGATCGCCAGGCCGGCGGACACCTGATCGGTGTGCGTAACCCAGGTGGCGCCATTGTCGGTCGAGCTCCACACCCCGCCCCCTGCGGTGCCGACGAAGATCTCCCCGGCGTTCGTTCCGCTCTGCACCACTGCGGCGCTGTCGACGCGACCGGAGTTGTTTTGCCCGTAGAAGCTATTGGTGACCGGGACCGGGCCCAGGGCGGTCCAGGCGTTGGTGAAGTTTGGGGAACCGGCGACGACCGGGATCGTCCGCGAGCGGATCGCCGCGGCTTGCGTCTCCGCAGCTTGAGCCAGCGCCGCCGCGTGAGCGGGCGGCCCGAAGCCAGCCCGCTGCTGAGCGAGGTAGTTGGCGGCACCGAGCGGGTTCAACATGGGCGGATGGGCGGACGCGACGGCCGTCGCTCCGGCGAGGATGCCGATCACGCATGCGGCCAGCCAGGCGCCGGTCGCCGTTTGCTTGCGGGACATCACTCGCTACCTCCCGTGTTTATGCCGAACGCCCTCATCCGTCTGCCCTCATCCACCTTTGCCGGCCACCTTGCGGTGCCCTCGGGACACAGTACCGGCTTGCGGCACGGGGAAGCAAGTGAGCGACGTGCAAAGCCGCCCCTCATTCCGATAGCCGGGTCGGCGATCGCGAGCAGCGAGCCGCCTGCCGGGAGGCGGACGCCGCAGCGGATTAGGCGGGATTCGGCATTCATGACCCGCTCGAGCCGCTTGTCCAGCGAGTCCGAAATGCCGAGCTCGCGCGCCGGGTCGAATGGGCGGCGGGATATCGACTGCCACGCGCGCGAGCCGGCGATCAGCGGTAGCAGCAGCGTCACGAACGAGGTCATATAGCGGACGCACAGGCCGGCCTCGGACAGCTTGTGCTCGAGCTCCCGGCTGCGGTAGCGGCGGTGGTGGCCGGAGAAGCGATCCGCCTCGCTCCAAATCCACCGATGCTGGGGCACGGTGACAATCACGCCACCGCCGAGCCGGACCGCCTGCCGGATGGCGGCTAGGGCACGGCCGTCGTCCGACACGTGTTCGGGCACGTCGAACGCACCCACCACGTCGAACTCGCCGTCGAACGGGAGCTCCCGCACGTCGGCCCGGACGAACTGAGCACCCGGCGCGCGCCGTGCCGCGTGCTCAAGCCGACGCCGACAGGTCGCAGCCTGCGAGCCGCATCTGATGCCTCGCCTGCGCCACTCCCGACAGCACGTAGCCGTTCCCGCATCCGACCTCGAGGAAGCTCTGCGCCGCCGGAAAGAACGTCTCGAGTGCCCACACGACGAGCCGATTC
>NZ_DASZKT010000254.1:0-2656 GCF_035552695.1 Actinospica sp. | reverse complement strand
CGTGGAGGGTGTCCGAAGCGCCGAAGCCGTTATCGACAACGGTGAGTTTGGCGTACATACAATCAGGTTCGAGACGGGCCGGCTGGCTCGTCAGGCCGCCGGGTCCGCTTTGGTGACCCTGGACGGCGAGACCGTGGTGCTCTCCGCCACCACGGCGTCCAAGCAGCCCAAGGAGAACCTGGACTTCTTCCCGCTCACGGTCGACGTGGAAGAGCGGATGTACGCGGCGGGCCGGATTCCCGGCTCTTTTTTCCGTCGGGAGGGCCGTCCGTCCGAGGACGCCATCCTGACCTGCCGGCTCATCGACCGGCCGCTGCGCCCGTCCTTCGTCAAGGGGCTGCGCAACGAGATCCAGATCGTCGAGACGATTCTCGCGCTCGACCCGCAGCACCTGTACGACGTGGTGGCGATCAACGCCGCCTCCATGTCCACCCAGCTGGCGGGCCTGCCGTTTTCCGGCCCCATCGGCGGCGTGCGAGTGGCCCTGATCAAGGGCCAGTGGGTCGCGTTCCCCGTCCATGAGCAGCTGGCGCAGGCCACCTTCGACATGGTGGTCGCGGGCCGGGTACTCGGGGACGGCGACGTGGCCATCATGATGGTGGAGGCCGAGTCCACCCCCGAGACGCTCAAGCTGCTGGCCGATTCCGGCAGCGGCGCCGTCGCCCCCACCGAGGACACGGTGGCCGAGGGCCTGGACGCCGCCAAGCCCTTCATCAAGATCCTGTGCGAGGCGCAGCAGCGGCTCGCCGCCGAGTCGGCCGAGGCCGGGGGCGCGGCGCACGCCGAGTACCCGGTGTTCGTCGACTACACCGAGGACGTGTACGACGCGGTGGCGCGCGAGGTCTCCGACGAGCTGGCCAAGGCGCTGACCATCGCGGGCAAGCACGACCGCGAGGCCGAGACCGACCGGGTCAAGGCGCTGGCCCAGGAGAAGCTCGCCGAGCAGTTCGAGGGGCGCGAGAAGGAGATCAGCGCCGCGTTCCGCTCGCTGACCAAGAAGCTGGTCCGGGAGCGGATCATCCGGGACGGGGTGCGCATCGACGGCCGCGGCCTGGCCGACATCCGGGCGCTGTCCGCCATGAGCCACGTGCTGCCCCGGGTGCACGGCTCCGCGCTGTTCGAGCGGGGCGAGACTCAGATCCTGGGCGTGACCACGCTGAACATGCTCCGGATGGAGCAGATGATCGACACGCTCAACCCCGAGCGGACCAAGCGCTACATGCACAACTACAACATGCCGCCCTACTCGACCGGTGAGACCGGCCGGGTCGGCTCGCCCAAGCGTCGCGAGATCGGGCACGGCGCGCTCGCCGAGCGGGCGCTGCTCCCGGTGCTGCCCGCCCGCGAGGAGTTCCCGTACGCGATCCGGCAGGTGTCGGAGGCGATCAGCTCGAACGGCTCCACGTCCATGGGCTCGGTCTGCGCCTCAACGATGTCGCTGCTGGACGCGGGCGTGCCGCTGAAGGACATGGTGTCCGGCATCGCCATGGGCCTGATCCACGAGGGCGGCCAGTACGTGACGCTGACCGACATCCTCGGCGCCGAGGACGCGTTCGGCGACATGGACTTCAAGGTGGCGGGCACCGAGCAGGTGATCACCGCGCTGCAGCTGGACACCAAGCTCGACGGCATCCCCGCCTCGGTGCTTGCCGCGGCGCTGAAGCAGGCCCGCGGGGCCCGGATGACCATTCTCGAGGTCATGCGCGGTGCGATCA
This sequence comes from Actinospica sp., assembly GCF_035552695.1. Classification (NCBI taxonomy): domain Bacteria; kingdom Bacillati; phylum Actinomycetota; class Actinomycetes; order Catenulisporales; family Actinospicaceae; genus Actinospica; species Actinospica sp. The sequence continues at coordinate 941 of NZ_DASZKT010000254.1, read as the reverse complement.
GCCAGCCCGGCGAGATGTCCCCGTACGCGCCGCGGATCATCACGATCAAGGTGCCGGTGGACAAGATCGGCGAGGTCATCGGGCCCAAGGGCAAGATGATCAACTCGATCCAGGACGACACGGGCGCCGAGATCACCATCGAGGACGACGGCACCATCTACGTCGGGGCCACCGACGGGCCCTCGGCCGAGGCGGCCCGGGCCGCGATCAACGCCATCGCCAACCCGCACATGCCCGAGGTCGGGGAGCGCTTCCTCGGCACGGTCGTCAAGACCACGACCTTCGGTGCGTTCGTCAGCCTGCTGCCGGGCAAGGACGGCCTGCTGCACATCACCCAGATCCGCAAGCTGCACGGCGGCAGGCGGATCGAGAACATCGACGACGTGATCCACATCGGCGACAAGATCCAGGTCGAGATCCGCGAGATCGACGACCGCGGCAAGCTGTCCCTGGTGCCGGTCGAGGTCGTCGAGCGCGAGGCGGCCGGCGAGGACCTGTCCGGTGGCGAGCCGTCCCGTGACCGCGGCGACCGGCCCCGCAGCGGGGACCGCGGCGACCGCGACCGCGGCGAGCGCGGCGGCGGCGACCGGAGCGGCGACGGGCAGGATGGTCATCGCCGGACCCGGCACCGTACCCGGGGGCACCACGAGTAGATGACTACCGAACCAAGCCACGTCCGTCGCACCGTCCTGCCCGGCGGGCTGAGGGTCGTTACCGAGTTCCTGCCCGCCGTGCGGTCGGTGGCGCTGGGCATCTGGGTCGGCGTCGGCTCCCGGGACGAGGACCACGCGCACGCGGGAGCGACGCACTACCTGGAGCACCTGCTGTTCAAGGGCACCAGCCGGCGCACCGCGCTGGAGATCTCGGCCGAGATGGACGCGGTCGGCGGCGAGATGAACGCGTTCACCGCGAAGGAGTACACCTGCTACTACGCGCGGGTG
>NZ_DASZKT010000253.1:0-3393 GCF_035552695.1 Actinospica sp. | reverse complement strand
CGTATCGGTGCGGCTTGGCCCAGCGCCCGGTGGGGCCGGTGGGTGTTGTAGAAGGACTCGTACTCGGCCAGGACCCGGCACAGGTGAGTGATGTTCCATATCAGGGTGCGGTCGAGCAGTTCGGTGCGGACGGTGCGGTGCCGGCGTTCCTGGATCGCGTTCATTATCGGGGCCTGGATGCCGATGGTGACGATGCGGATGTCGGCGGCGTGGAAGACAGCGTCGAAGGCGGTGGTGAACTGCGGGCCGTGGTCGCGGATGAGGAACTTGATCGTGTCGGTTTGCTCGGCGAGGTCCACCAGCGCGTTGCGGGCCATCTGTATGGTCCAGTCCGCAGTGGGGTGCACGGCGGCGCCCAGGACATGGATGCGCCGGGTGGCGTGCTCGATCATCGTCAGGACGTGCGCGGTCGTGCCGTCGAGCAGGTCCACGGTGAAGAAGTCGGTGGCCAGGATCGCATCGGCCTGGGAACGAAGGAAGTCGGCCCAGGTCGGGCCGATGCGTCGTGGCGCGCGATCAATCCCGGCCGTCTTCAGGATCGCCCACACCGTCGACGACGCGACCTTGATCCCGACGCCGGCCAGCTCCCCCGCGATGCGCCGATACCCCCACGCGTCGTTCTCACTTGCCATGCGCAGCACCAGTGCCCTGATATTGCGGCGGGTCGGCGGTCGGCCTCTCGGCCTGGACTTGCGGGCCCAGCGGCGGCGTAGCAGGTCGCGTCGCCAGCACAGGATCGTGCCGGGAGTGACGATCAGCCTCAGCCGAGCATGACGGGTCCGCGGTATCAGCCCGAGCAGCAGCGCGATCAGCGCACGGTCGGCCCAGGAAACCTTCGGCCGGGCACGCTGGCCGAGCTGACGCTGCAGGACGGTGAGCTGGTGTTGCAGCAGGAGGATTTCAGCCGTGCGCCAAGCCGCGTCCCGGCGCGAGAGCCGGGTCGCAACGAGCATGCGGGAGACGAGGAGGAAGACGAAACGCAGACACACAAGTCGCGATCATCGCGGATCGGATAGAGGTCCCACAAGCCCATGACCAGCATGGATCAACTTCTCGGCACCTTCAGGCATCACGTCATACGAGCTGGACACCTGGATTCCAGCTGCCGAGGCCTGCGGTGCACCCTCACTGCGGATGCGACGAGAGTCGAGACGTCATCCCGAGTTCAGTGTCACACGCAGCCTACGGGGAGCTCAACGCTTCGGTCCGCGGCATCGCGCAGGGCGTCGCCGTCGATCTCGGCCATCGATTCGCCGATCCCGAGGTCGAGCCATTGGTAGTACAGCTCGACCGGACCGGCCGCCGGGATCGCGGTGACGGCGATCTCCCAGTCGAACACGCCCTCGTCACTCGAGGCTCTGCCGCCGGAGATTAAGGGGGCGGGCTCGAGGGGCCCGCCGGAGGGAAACCCGCTCGCGCGCCGTTCCAGTGCGGCCCGGCGTCCGTCGGCGAACTGCACGCCCAGCCGAAGCCCCTGGGCCAGATCCTCGGCGGTGACCGTGTACGGGCTGCCGCCGACCTCCGCCCCGGAGAACCGCTGCGCGGCTTCGGCCGATGCCGTGGGCCGCAACCGGCCGGCGATCGCGACGCGGAAGAGCGACCGGTACACCTGCAGCCTCGGCGCGAACAGGACCAGGTCGGTCGTGTCGGCCAGGACCTTGTTCCACGCGATCGTGGTGGGAACGGTCCGTCCGATCTCTTCAGCCGCGTGCATCGCCATCTCCTTCATCTTCGGGCTCGTCCCACAGGGTCACGGCGTGTGCAGCCGCATCGCGCAGCAGATCGCCGTCGAGGATGACACTGGACTCGCAGACCTGCTCGGCGGGCCAGCGGTAGACCAGCTCGACATCGCCGGCCCCTGGAATGCCCCACACCCAAAGCCCCTGTGTCCACTCGCTCTCGCTGCCATGGCCCGAGGCGAGGCTGACCAGCGGCGGCTCGGACGGTCGCGTCCCGCCGCGCGACCTGCCACGCCCTTCCACCTCGGCGGCCCGGCCGTCGCCATAGCGCACGCCGATGCGGAAGGCTTGTTCGATCTCCTCGGGTGTGGGAGGTTCGCCGCCGCGGGGCGAGAGCCCGGCGAACGGATTCGCCGTGCGCCCGAAAGAACCGGGCCGCCTGCGCGCCGCACCGGCATCGGGACTGTGAGTTAAAGTATTGACGATGAAGGTGAAGCCGTGCGGATACACGTCGAAGCCGTTGACGTAGACCGCCTTCGTGTCGTTGCGGATGAGTACGGCGTCCACGGGCAGCGCGACGGGCAGGATGTTGTGCTGTGGTCCGCGCCACGGCGGCAGTCGCGGGCGGCGTGGCCGTTGCGGGGGCTCGGGCGGCACAAAGGACTCGAAGAAACCCATACTTCGTATCCTGACATGATCGGGCCCTGTAAGTGATTCGTCGAGTGCGGTGCGCTTCCGGTGCAGCCTGCCGCGAGCCGGACTTCCGGGGCGGCTGCGGAGCGCTTCCGGGGATTAGCGCGACGCCCGGCCGAAGAACCTCGAACATCAACTGGCGCTCGCGCGGGTGGTGTGTCGCGGGCCGTCCTCGGGTGCGAGCCGGCGAGGTGGGAGACGCGTGTCGGCCCGAGCGGCGTGCCGGACATCCATGCGTCGAGCCGGGCGAGGTTGACCGCGGTCGCGGTCAGCACGAGCTGCAGCGCGGCCTTCGCGTGGCCCCGGTACCGGCATTTGCGCAGCCCGAAGCCGCGCACCGCCTGGGATATGGCGCCTTCCACTCCGGCGCGCGCCGCGTAGCGCCGCCGCCACTTCTCGGTGCCCTGATCGGCGCGCAGCGCGGCAAGCAGTTCGTGCCGCGCGCGGGGACGCAGGGCGAGGGTGCGCCCCTTGGCCGAAGTACCCTTCGTGCACAACGCGCACGCCGGACACGGCCTGCAGTCCGATGCGCGGAACATCGTACGTACCACCGGATGTCCCGTTGTTGTCTTCGACTCGTACCACCTCCCGCTGGTGTGTCCCTGTGGGCAGACCGCGTGCCGCTCGTCCCAGTTGATCGTGAATTTCTCCAAGCCGTAGGAGTCAGGGTCCTTGCGCTGCCACTCGTTTCTCTTCGCAGTGGGGCCGATCAGCTCAATCTCGTGCTCAAGGCGCGCCTCGAGGATCTTCTCGGCATCGACGTAGGCCCAGTCGGCCAGATGCGCGGCGGGGCGCAGGCCGCGCTCGGCCAGGGCGGCGTGGACCCGGACGGTGGTCTCGCGGTCTGGCTCGCACGATGTGACGGTCTCCACATAGGTGATCACGTGCGGAAGTTCCGGATCGCATGTCTCGCTCAGCTGGACCTTGTACCCGGTCCACACGGTGCTTCGTTTGGCGGCGGTACGTGCCTCAGTGTCGTAGGGCGTGACGATCCACACATTGGCAGGCGGTAAGCCCATGG
>NZ_DASZKT010000252.1:0-1661 GCF_035552695.1 Actinospica sp. | reverse complement strand
GAGGAGCCTAGCTCGGCGGGGCGTCCTTGACGAACGCGATCCCGTCGTTGCTAGCCACGTGGGCCGGGTCCAGCGGGGAGTAGCCGAACCAGGGGGACACGCGAGCGGCGGGCGTCACGTCGCCGAGGATAGCGGCCAGTCGGCGGGCGTCGACGACATATCGGTCCTCCGGGAGCGCGTACAGGAGCCCTTCGATGGTGTCCGGGGGCGGGGTCTCCACACCGTGGTGGCGGATCGTGCCGAGGGCCGTGGCCATGAAGGCGTACCCCTCGCCCAGCTGGGCGCTGACGATCGCCCCGGCGCTCCACCATTCCAGCGGCAGGTCGCCCATCTGCATCCTGCTCTTGTCCCGCTGGAGATGCCCGTTGTGGGCGTGCACCAGCGCCGGGCCCCGCTCGGCGATGGCGAGCAGGTTGGCGGCCATCATCGAATCCCGCAGGCCCAGCAGCCGCGCCATGCGGCCCGGTGACGTGTCGGCCATCCAGAAGTGGTACCGAAGCAGCCCGGTGGCGGTACGACCGTACATGCGTGCCCGGTCCCAGTCGTCCCGCAGGGACGCCGCGATCAGGTGTGGCGTCTGCGTGTCAAGCAGGGCTACCAGGTCGTCGGCGAGCAGCCGCAGCTGGTTGGCCTCGGGCGTCTGCCCCACGGACTGGGACGGGTCCATCATCGCGGCGGGATTGGTCCACCGGTCGTCGGCGCCGAGCAGGCGGTCGAGCGTTTCCGCGGTGCAGGGAAGCAGGTCGGCGTCAACCCAGGCGGTGAGGTAGGCGTGGAGTGCGGTGAGGGCCTGCCGAGGGCTCGCGGCGCCGGTGATCTCCAGCGGGCCGTCGAAACCGGCGAAGCGCAGCCGCTGTGACACGGGCTGGCCGTCGTTGAACGCACGCATCCAGCGCACAAGCTCGCGGTTGGCCGCAGACGCGCCGAAGCCGTGGCTGAAGCCGCGCTCCATGACCTCGTCAAGGATGCCCGTACCCGACGTGACGTAGTCGTCCACGACCAGGCCCATCATGCAGTCGCTCTCGATCGTGATCGTCCGGTAGCGCTCCTGCTCGACGAGTTGCCGGAAGAGATCGTTTCGCAGGTCGAGCAGAACGTCCTCGCCGTGGGTGGGCTCACCCAAGGCAAGCAGCCGCGGCCGGGCCGGGAGCAACCCCATGACGGTAGCAGCGTCGACGACATGGGCGGCGTCTTTGATAGCAGCAGTCATACCCTAAACGGTATCGTTGAACTAACGGTTGAAACTTATCCGCGATATTGGCAGCACAGTGGTGCGAAACCTTCAAGACGGTGGGCGGCTCAGGCCCGTCGACCTGGCGCGTGGGCACGGCCTGTCCACGCAGGCGATCAGGAACTACGAGGCGGCCGGGATCCTTCCGGGGGCCGAACGCACTCCGCATGGCTACCGCACCTACACGCCGCTGCACGCGCAAGCGCTGCGCGCCTTCCTCGCCCTCGTGCCCGGACACGGCCACCAGACGGCCACGTTGATCATGCAGGCGATCAACCGGGGCACGACTGAGGACGCGCTTCGGCTCATCGACGAAAGTCACGCCCAGCTTCTCGACGACCGCCGCACCCTCCAGGCCGTCGAAGCCGCGCTTCACGACCTCAGTCCCGTACCGCAAGAACGCGGCGACACGTTCGTCGGCCCCCTGGCG
>NZ_DASZKT010000251.1:0-14397 GCF_035552695.1 Actinospica sp. | reverse complement strand
GCGATGGCGGACAGGCCGAAGCCGGTGCCGAGCACGGCGACGCAGATCGGGATCCAGCGGCGTGGCATCAGGTCGCGTACCAGGCCGTATTCGACGGCGGCGATGCCCGTGGCGAGGGCGCCGATGCCGCGGCCGGTCAGGAACAGGGCCCAGTTGTCGGTCAGCGCGCAGAGCAGCGTTCCGCCGATGAAGAACACGGTGGCGAGGGCGACCACGCGCTTTTTGCCCCACACGTCGCCGAGCTTGCCGACGAGCGCGACGGTGGCCCCGCCGACGACGCCCACGATGGTGCCCACCCACGTGATGGCGGCGCCGGCTTGCGGGAAGCCGGTGGCGATCTTCGGGATCGCTACGCCGATCATCAGGTTCTGCAGGGGGATGATCTCGGAGATCGCGACAAGGGCGATCAAGACGAAGACGAGGCGGCCGGTGGAGGCGCCGTCGAGGCGGCCCGCGTCCTCGGCGTAATCACGGCTGCTCAGATCGTCGGCTTGCGGCGCGGGTGGAATGGTCTGCTCGGTCACGGTGCACCTCTTCGTTGGGGTGGCGGGGGCTGGTTACTGGAAAGCGGTGTTCGCGGGTGGCGGGGCGTTAGCGGCCGGTGCCGCGCGGCCTCGGCTCCGGCACGCCGATCACCGCGGACAGCGCGCGGGTCAGCAGGACGGGTTCGGGGTCCTCGCCGTCGAGGCGTATGACGTCGGTTTCGCCTGGTGACGGCGTCTCCAAGGTTGTGTACTGGTCCTCGACGAGGGAGGCGGGCATGAAGTGCCCGTTTCGGCCGGCCACGCGTGCGCGGGCCGTGGACGGTGCGATCTCGAGATGGACGAAGAGCAGCGGGCCCGCGTGCCGCAACTGGTCGCGGTAGCTTCCCTTCAGGGCGGAGCAGGCGACGATTCCGCGGGGCGTCGCGGCCAGCCAGGCCGCGATGTTCTCGAGCCAGGGGATGCGGTCGGCGTCGGCCAGGGGTCGGCCGAGCGCCATCTTCGCCACGTTGCCGGGACTGTGAAAGCTGTCGCCGTCGCGGAACTCGCGCCCGAGGTGACGTGCGAGCGCGGCCGCGATGGTCGACTTGCCGCTGCCGGCCACGCCCATCACCACAGCTGCGCGATCGTAGGAAGTGAACGGCCTCACCAGTCGTGCACCGTCCCGTCGAGCGCGAGCCGGTTGACCGGCAGGTACGCCGCCCGGTAGGGGTGAGCGGCGGCGGCCTCGAGATCCATCTCGACGCCGAGGCCGGGCCGGTCTCCCGGGTGCAGCAGGCCGTCTTCGAACCGGTAGCCGGTCTGGAATACGGTCAGTGTCTCGGGGCTGTGGCGCATGTACTCCTGGATCCCGAAGTTGTGGATCGCAAGGCCCAGATGCAGCGCCGCGGCCTGCCCGATGGGGGAGACGTCGGTGGGGCCGTGCATGCCGGACTTGATCTGGTACATCGCGGCGAAGTCGAGCAGCTTGCGCATCGCGGTGATGCCGCCGGTGTGCGTGACCGCGGAACGGACGTAATCGATCAGGTGCTCGCTGATCAGGGTCTGGTAGTCCCAGACGGTGTTGAATATCTCGCCGATCGCCAGCGGGGTCGTGGTGTGTTGGCGCACCAGGCGCAGGCCGTCCTGGTTCTCGGCCGGAGTGGCGTCCTCGAGCCAGAACAGGTCGTAGGGTTCGAGGCTCTTGCCGAGTCGCGCGGCCTGGATCGGGGTCATCCGGTGGTGGCCGTCGTGCAGCAGCGGCAGCTCGGGCCCGTACTTGGCCCGGACGGCTTCGAACACGCTCGGCACGTGGCGCAGGTAGGCGCGGGTGTCCCAGTGTTCTTCGGTAGGGCGGGCGGCGGCGCGGGCCGGTTCGTAGTCGTAGCGCGCCCCGCCCCCACCGCTCGCCACGCCGTAGATCTGGCCGAGTCCCGGTACGCCGGTCTGGACGCGCACGGCCCGGTACCCGGCCTCGAGGTGCTCGTCGATCGAGTCGAACAGCGCCGGAAGCTCGGCTCCGCTCGCGTGCCCGTAGGCGAGCAGCCCTCGCCGACTCGCGCCGCCGAGCAGCTGGTAGAGGGGCATCTCGGCGTACTTCGCCTTGATGTCCCACAACGCCACGTCCACCCCGGCGATCGCGGCCATCGTCACCGGCCCGCGCCGCCAGTAGCCGCCGCGATAGAGGTACTGCCAGGTGTCTTCTATCGCGCCCGCGTCCCGGCCGATCAGGATCGGGTTCACGTGCTCGCGCAGATAGCTCGCCACGGCGAGCTCGCGGCCGTTGAGCGTCGCGTCGCCCCAGCCCACCACCCCGTCCTCGGTCTCCAGACGCAGACTCACGAAGTTGCGGCCCGGACAGGTGACGACGACTTCAGCGGATGTGATCTTCACAGGCGACTCTCCGAACGCAGGACCGACGGCCTGCACAAGCGATAGGATGTTTCATTGGCCGATGTTAAAGGCGGGATGTTTGGTCGTCAAGGCCTGCGCATAGGCTCGTTCCCAGCCTGGCGCCCTACCCGTTGGACTCCTTGACGCCGATCAAGCGCCGCCATACCATCCCACCATTACTAGAGATCATTCTTTGATCCCATCTTTCTGGAGTGGCTATGGAGCTAGCGGCGCCGGTGCGCGCACTGCTGGAGCGTTACCAGTCGATGGCCGGGGGCGGCCTGAACCTCGATGATCCGGACGTTCTGGCGATGATTCGGACCATCGCGATTCAGAAGGACCTGGACCTCTCGGACGGCCCCGTCGACGGTGTCGAGATCAGCGACGTCGTGATCGACGAGGTACCGGTCCGCCTGTATCGGCCCCCGGCAGGCGGTGGCCTTCCGTTGCACGTCTACTTCCACGGCGGCGGCTTCATCCTCGGATCCGCGCTGACAGGCGAGCTGGACGGCCTCCTTTCGCGCCGTGCGCTCGATGCCGGGTGCCTGGTCGCATCCGTCGAGTACCGGTTGGCTCCGGAGCATCGGTTCCCCGCCGGAGTCAACGACTGCTACGCCGCCTTCACCGGGCTTCTCGCCGACGCCGAGCGCTACGGCATCGCCCGCGAGGTCGTCACCGTGGGCGGGGGGTCCGCCGGCGGCAACCTGGCCGCGGTGGTGGCGCTGATGGCGCGCGACGTGAGCGGGCCCCGGATCGCCCTGCAGCTGATCGAAATCGCGGGCCTCGACCTCACCGACTCATCCCGGGCGTGGCGCAATCCCGGCCTCGGACACGACTCGACCCGCGAGGCGGACGTCGCGTGGAACGATCGGCACATCTCCTCGCCCGCAGAGCGCGTCCACCCGTACGTCTCCCCGTTCTTCGCGCCGAACCTGGAAGGTGTCGCCCCGGCGTTCGTCATCAACGCGGAGTTCGACCCGCGCCGTGACGAGTGCGAGGCCTACGTCGCCCGCCTGCGCGACGCCGGCGTCCACGCCGTCAGCCGCACCATGGCGGGCCACATCCACGGATCATCGGTGCTGCCGGACTGGCAACCTGCCCGGGATTGGCGTGCTGAGGCGAACGCCGTCCTCGCGTCGGCCCACCAAGCCGCCCTCGCCGGGCGACCCGTCGAGCTTCCCGCCGCGGCCTGAGGCAGTGTCATGACGCAGCTGCCCAGGCCGGGGAGCCCGCCCTATTTGAGGGTCGAGGGGGAGCGCCTGCTGGCCTTCGCGCGCAATGCCCGCCTGCCGGGCTGGGGCTTCGGCTGGCTCGACTCGTACGGCTCGCCGCTTGCGGACGACACGGTCCACACCTACATCACCGCCCGCATGACCCATGTGTTCTCGCTCGCCACTCTGCAGGGGCACGCGTGGGCGGCGCAGTACGCGGACCACGGCATCGCAGCGCTCACCGGCCCGCTGCACGATGACGAGTACGGTGGCTGGCACACCGCCACTGACCGTGCTGGCCGACCGTTGGCGGACGAGAAAGCCGCCTACCCGCACATGTTCGTGATCCTGGCCGCGGCCAGCGCGACCATCGCCGGGCGGCCCGGAGCCGCCGAACTGCTCGCACGCGCGCTGGAAGTCGTCGAGCGGCGGTTCCGGGAACCGGAGTCCGGACTGCTGCGCGAAAGATGGGACCGCACTTGGCGCTCACTCGACGGGTACCGCGGCGGTAACAGCAACATGCACGCCATAGAGGCACTGCTCGCCGCGAGCGACGCGACCGGCGACCAGGCACCGGCCGACCAAGCCCTCCAGATCGCCGACCACCTCGTGAACTCCGTCGCACGGCACGCACAGTGGCGCGTCGTCGAGCACTTCGACGAGGACTGGTCCCCGGCGTGGCGCTACCACGAGGAACGCCCGGCCGACCCCTTCCGGCCGTTCGGCGCCACGGTCGGCCACGGCATCGAGTGGTCGCGCCTCCTGATCCACCTGCGCGCAGCCGAAGCCGACGCGGACTGGCTGCTCCCGGCAGCCCGTGAGCTGTTCGCACGCGCCGACCGCGACGGCTGGAACGCCGACGGGCACGAGGGGTTCGTCTACACGGTGGACTGGGCCGGAGCCCCCGTGGTGGCCGCACGCCTGCACTGGGCGCTCGCGGAGGCGGTGGGGGCGGCAGCCGTGATGCACCGCGTCACCGGCGACGAGCAATACCGGCTGCGCTATGACGAATGGTGGCAGTGGGCGGAGGATCACCTCATCGACCGCGACGCCGGCAGTTGGCACCACGAACTGGACGTCGCGGGGCGCCCGGCCGCGACCGTGAAGATAGGAAAGGCCGACGTCTACCACGCGTTCCAGGCGACGCTGCTGCCGAAACTGCCCTTGGCGCCGTCGCTCGCGGCTGCCGTACTCAGGGCGGGTCGCGCGGCTACGCGATCGGAGTGAGCAGCGGCACGGCCGGTAGGATGTCTGACAGGGCTTGGACGTGACAGAGGACTTCGGGCGCCGCGCGCGCAGGTGGAGGCATTGATGGGCGTTCAGACGCTGGGCCAGGAGGTGGCCGAGCGGCTTCGCCGAGACCTGGCCGAAGGGACCTTCCAGCCAGGACAGAAACTGCCGCCGGAGCGGGAGTTGATGCTGCGCTACTCGGTCGGGCGCAACACCGTCCGCGAGGCGGTGCGCGGGCTCGTGGCGCTCGGGATGCTCGAGGTCAAGGCCGGCTCCGGCACGACCGTCTCCCGCCTCGACGGCCGCACAGCCCTGGCGCACACGGTGGCCGAGCGGCCCATGGACGAAGCGGCGCTGGAGGACCTGGTCGAATTCCGCATCCTACTCGAGGGCCAGGCGGCACAATTGGCCGCCGAGCGGGCAACGCCCGAAGACCTCGACCGGATCCGCGAGCGGCTGGCTGCCTACCAGAACGCGGTCCGACGACACGAGGCCGTCTACGAGCACGACGTCGCCTTCCACCGCGCCGTCTCCGAGGCCACCCACAACCGGCTGTTCCTGGACGTGATCGACACGAGCTCGCAACTGTTCCAAGGAGCGATGCGAGCCGCCGACCACGCGCCCGAGGACCTCCTCAAGGCGGCCGAGGAACACGCGATGGTCGCCCACCACGTACTGATGGGCGACGGCGAGGCCGCCGGACGGGCCATGCGCGCGCACATCCTCGCCGGCAACGGACGCCGGCTCAAGGGCATCGGCGGGCGGGCGCTCGAGCAGGAACGGATTGAGTAGTCGGAAGGGCCCGCCGCCCATGTCACAGCGGGGTTGGTCGCCGACCCGTGCGGGCATGAGCCTGCGTCAGATAGCCTGCCGCACAGCACAACCCTTTACTGCGTAAATCCTCCAGGGGCTTGTCCCCGCTGAGTGGACACTGGTTGTTATGCAGCTCCGCTAGGGTAGCGGATCGGTGTTCGTAGTCGATGGGGCTGCGGTGGCCGAGGAACGTGCCGGCGCGACCGCGTCGGTGCGGAACTCAGCGGAGTATCGGTAGGTCCCCAACGAGGGCTCCTGTCCTATGGATCTTCACGATCCAATGATCAGGGTGTCCACGTTCAAGGGCCAACCCCCTACCGACCGAGGAAGATCCCTTGTCACAGGACACCAGCGCTCACACGGCGCGCCGATGACGCAGGCGGCCGAGGGCTGCGTAGCCAGGAACTGCCGGCAGGTATGTGGTGAGCAGTCGGTATACGAGGACGGCGACCACGGCGGTGGGCTTGGCGACGCCCGCGAGCGCGAGCGCCCCGCCGAGGCCGAGCTCGACCGCGCCCATGCCCGCCGGGGTCGGGCTGGCTGAGCTCACCGCCTGAACGGTCAGGTACATCAGTGCGACGGTCGGATAGCTCGGAATCGCATGGCCGCCGAGCGCGTGAATGCAGCTCCACAGGCACAGGGCGTTGAGCAGCGAGATGGACAGCGTGCCGCCGAGCGCGAGTGCGAGCTTGCGCGGGTTCTGCGCGACATCGAGCAGGCGGGGTAGTGAGCCTTCGAAGAAGGGTACGAGGCGGCGCTTGGCGAGCCGGCGCAGCGGGGCGACGGTCAGCGTGGTCATCGCGAGGACGGCGATGGCCAGCAGGATCGCAATCATCGTGGTGGACGCTTCGTCGTGGGTGGCGCCGCCGCTCGCGAAGAAACCGAAGGTGGCGATGAGCGCGATATGGATGATGAACGCCACGGCCTGCCCGGCGCCGACCGCGCTGAGGGCCGGTCCGGTCGGGATGCCGCGCCGCTGCAGGAAGCGGACGTTGAGCGCGACGCCGCCGACCGCTGCGGGCGTGAACAGCGCGACGAAGCTCGAGGCGAGTTGCACCATCAGGTTCTGCGCTTTCGGCAGATTCTCCGGGATGAAGCCGGCCAGTTGCATCGCCGCCGCCACGTAGGTCAACGCTGCGGTCGCGGCCGCGATCAGCAGCCACCAGGGGGAGGCGGCGGCCATCAGTTGCCAGGGGCTGTGTCCGCTCGCGTTGCCGGCCGATGCGATCTCCAGCATCAGCACGTAGACGGCGAAGCAGCCGGCGGAGACGGTCAGGATCGTTCTGGGCTTGAGGCGTTCGAGTTTGACTGGTTCTGTCGTGGGGGCCTGCGGGTGGATCTCGAGGATCTGCTCTCGCAGGCGTCGCAGGAGATGCTTGGATTTGCGCGCCGCGAGGCGGGTGCCGCGGGTGAGCAGGACAGGCTGCAGGAACGGTAGCGCCGCGCCGATGCGGTCCTCGCCGATAATGTCGGCGCCGATGCGTACGGTGCGTTCGGGCCCGGCTTTGAGGGCGAGGGCCGCCATGGTTGCGGCGATGTCGAGCAGGTGCTGGAGTTCGTCGGCGGCGATCTCGCCGTTGCGTAGTTCGGTCAGCCAGATCTGGCCGTGCTCGTCGGCGAGGATCGAGTCAAGGGCGAGCCTGCGGTGGGCGATCTGGTGGCGGCCGAGTTCGCGGACGATGTTCCAGACGCCTTCGATGAGCTCGTCGGTGAACTCTTCGTCGGCCAGTCTGTCCAAGGAACGGGCCGGGACGTGCTCGTAGGCGAGCAGCGCCGAGTCGGCGGACGGTTCGCGGACGGCGAGGAGTTTGGGTGTGCTGATCCCGGCGTCCGCGAGCGCGTACGAGAGCAGGGCTTCGTGCTCGACGGTGCGCCGCAGCGAGAACGGATTGCGCTGTTGGGCCGGTCCGCGCAGCCGGATGTGGCGGTAGATGCGGTAGATCAGGCCGACGGCTTGGCGGTCGCGGTCCAGGACGGCAACCTCGAGGCGGCGATCGTCGGCGCAACGTACCTCGTAGCGGCGCGTGGCTTTGTGCTCGCCCTTCCGGTGGCAGGAGACCGGGGCAAGGCCCGCACGGCCGAGTTCGGCCAGGACGATCTGAATGCCGGGCCGTTCGTTGGCGACCCCACGGGCGTATCGCCACCCGAAGCCGATGCCGCGGCCGAGGAGGAACGTGACGATCAGTCCGACCAGTGCACTGTCACCGCTTATCAGCGTGGCGGTGAAGTACACGGCGACGCAGACCCAGGTGAAGGTGCGCAGGCTCGGCCGGTCGTTGAAGCCGAGGGCGGTGAGGAATGCGATGACCGTGACCAGGTAGATATGCAGCGGCGGGGTCGTGCCCGACCCGAGATGGCGGGTCAGTTCGCTCAGCAGCCAGCCGGGCGCGTAGCTCGAGGTGATCCACACATTGAGGACGCTGGTGATGCCGCAGCCGACCGCAGCGGCGATGACGGCGTTGGCCACATGTTTACCGTCGCCGCGCACGAGCCGTTCGATCGCGAGTCCGACGGGGATGGCGACGGTGGCCGCGTTCGTCAGGACCGTGATCGCACCGAGTATGAAGGCGGGCGCGAACTCGACGCCGTTGTGCACGTCGGATTCCAGTCCGCTGCTGGTGTGCGCGCCGATCCCGCCGAGCGCGATCGTGGCCATGATCATCAGGGACTCGAACAGCACACGGATCAGGTCCGGCCCCCGCCGTATCCGCCCCGCCACGTCCGGCTCGTCCAGCACGCTCGTCGCCATCACGCCGTTGATCGTATCGGCGGCCCATGCGGGGACAACCGGGCATCGAGGTCGAAGACACCACCAAGGTAACCGCAGCGGCAACCGGCCTCACCGGCGAGACGGGTGCTATGGCGTGGCCGCCGGTGCGCCCGGCGGAACGAACGGCGGGCGCATCCGCCGATGGATCGAGAGCCGAAGAAGACGACAGATCACTGAGAATCCAGAGGCGACAAGCCTGTGAGAAACGCTCGGCCGCCACAGGCCACGGCGCCGAACGACCCCCCAGATGCAAGATTCGGCACTTTGACAGATGTGCCGTGACCTGCAGGTATCGCAGCAGGCGCGTACTGCCTTCGGGCGGTTGACCTGCGAAGCTGCGTCCTGATGCCTTGAGCTTGCGTTGGTTGCAGCGGAGGTGAGGTGGCGCCCCATCGCTCGGCGTCTGTGCTGTGGCAGACGGACCGCTTGATCGTTCGTAGTCGTCACGAACCACGATGATCAGCGGTGGCCGCCCCCTTTGCCGGGCCCCGCAAGACCCTGACTCACACGGGGCGCCCGCCGCGGCAGAATCACGAGCCTCGGCTGGGATCACTGGCCCCGTCGCCCTGCAGATGCGCACCCGCGCCGACCTGGTATGCCTCTCGAAGCCAGCCGGCGAAGCAGTCGTCGAACTGGTCGAGCGAGTCGATGCGGAAGTGGTGGACGTACAGGCGCTTGGTGTACGGGGCGGACCGGGTGATCCTCGGATCCTCCACCCGCCGTTGAAGGTCCAGGTACCCACCCAGGGCGCGATCGGTCAGCTTGACCCCGGCGAAGCCGCGACGCGCACCCTTCAACGAGATTGCGGTCTTTGCCACCGCGAAGGTGAACGGGCCACACGCCGTGGCCATCTCGATGAACCGGTCATACAGGGCCACGACCCAAGGCGGCCTGCCCAGCAGATGCCGCTCAACAGTCCATTCGCCCTCGTCCATGCAGCCAAGCCTAGCCACGACCCCGGCCGTCGATCAGATCTGGCGCGGGGCGATGAGCATCCGGTAGGGCCGAGGCACGACCAACTCGCCGCCGCCGACATGGACGCCTTCGAGTTCACCGCCGCGCACACCGCGGTGATCCTCGCCGCCATCGGCTCCGGCCGCCCCGAGCGTTACGCGCACTGGCGCGAGAAGTGCCAGGTCGAACACGCCCAACTACTCGACGCCGGGGTCCTACTGCCAGTCCCCGGCGACCCGGACCAGGTCGAGGTCCACCCCGACGTCCTCTACAGCCTCAGCGGCCCCTGAGCGGGGGACACGAAGTTGAAGGAGCCCAGGACAAGAAGTCGAAGGACAACACCAGATACGCTCCGTTCCGGACCATATACTTGCCGCAGGCAACTTGTTATGTTATGCGTATGGCGCCTGTCCGGGACGACGCACCGCCCGACACCGCTACGCTGCGGCCCGAGGACCCGATCGACGAGCTCGAGTCGGCCCTGCAGGCGCTGTTCCGTCGGCTCAAACAGGCCCGGCTGCACGAATACCTGTTGCGCCGGGCCGGGGTCGAGCTCGACCGGGCCGGGGGCGCGCTCCTGTACGCGCTCTACGAGGAGCCCTCCAGCCTGCGGATCACCGAGCTGGCCGAGCGCCTGCACGTGGACATCCCGGCGGTCAGCCGCAAAGCGCGTCAGCTCGAACGCGCGGGCCTGATCGAGCGCGGCCCCGACCAGGCCGACGGCCGGGCGATCCGGCTGCACCTGACCCCGGCGGGGCGCGGCAGGACCGAGGCGATCCTCGCCGCCCGTCGGGCCTGGCTGGAAGCGGTGCTGATCGACTGGCCCGAGGCCGACCGGGCCGAGCTCGCCCACCTGCTGAGCCGCTTCGCCGGCGCGGTCGGCCGGGAGTTGGAGGAATCCGATGGCTGAGCACCCCGACCTCGAGGATCAGGCGGTCGCGGACGAGGCGGGCCGGGCGGAGCACCGCAGGATATTGATTATCCTCGGGGCGCTGATGCTCGGCATGTTCCTCGCCGCCCTCGACCAGACGATCGTGGCGACCGCGCTGCCGACGATCGCCGGCGACCTGCACGGTCTGAACCACCTGTCGTGGGTCGTGACCGCGTACCTGCTCACCTCGACCATCTCAACCCCGCTGTGGGGCAAGCTCGGCGACCTGTACGGCCGCAAGAAGCTCTTCCAGGCCGCGATCGTGATCTTCCTGGCCGGCTCGGTGCTGTCCGGGCTCTCCCAGGACATGCTGGAGCTCATCGCGTTCCGCGCCGTACAGGGCGTCGGCGCCGGCGGCCTGATGGTCGGCGCCCAGGCGATCATCGGCGACGTGGTCAGCCCGCGCCAGCGCGGCCGGTACATGGGCTACTTCGGCGCGGTCTTCGGCGCCTCGAGCGTGATCGGACCGCTGGCCGGCGGGTTCTTCACCCAGCACCTGAGCTGGCGGTGGGTGTTCTACATCAACCTGCCGATCGGCATCGTCGCACTCGCGGTGATCGCCGCGGTGCTCCACTTGCCGGTCACCCGCACCCGGCACGCCATCGACTTCCTCGGCGCGAGCCTGCTCGGCGGCGCGGTCACCGCCGTGATCCTGGTGACGACCTGGGGCGGCACCACCTACCCGTGGACCTCCCCGACTATCCTCGCCCTCGAAGCGGTCGCGGCCGTGCTCATCGGAATGTTCGTCTGGGCCGAGCGGGGGGCGGCCGAACCGATCATCCCGTTGAACCTGTTTAGGATCTCGGTGTTCTCAGTGTCGAACGCGATCGGATTCCTGATCGGGTTCGTGATGTTCGGCGTGATCATCTATATCCCGCTCTACCTCCAGACGGTGCACGGCGCGAGCCCGACCAGCTCCGGACTCCAACTGCTGCCGCTGATCCTCGGCATGCTGTGCACCTTCATCATCAGCGGCCGGCTCGTGACGAAGCAGGGCAGGTACAAGCTCTTCCCGATCCTCGGAACCGCCGTGATGACCGTCGGAATCTACCTGCTGTCCCTGATGACGCCCTCGACCGGCCTCCCGTTGTCCTCGTTCTACATGTTCGTCGTCGGGGCCGGCATCGGCCTGGTGATGCAGGTCCTCGTGGTCGCGGTGCAAAACGCGGTCCCGCGCAGCCAACTGGGCACCGCCACCTCCTCGGCGACGTTCTTCCGAACGATCGGCGGCTCGTTCGGTGTCGCCGTCCTCGGCGCGATCTTCAACAGCCGACTGGCCGACAACCTGCCGAAATACCTCCCGGCCTCCGCGCTGGGCGAGGTGCACGGCAGCAACATCACGGCCAGCCCGGCCCAGCTCGACGCGCTACCGCCCGCGGTGCGCCACGGCTTCGTGCTCGCCTTCAACGACTCGCTACACGCCGTCTTCCTGGTCGGCGTCCCGATCTCGCTGGCCGCGTTCGTGCTCACCTGGTTCATCAAAGAACTGCCGCTGCGTGACCGGGCTTACGTCGTCGACGACGCGGGCCGCGCTCCAGACACACGTGAGGCGATCGAAGGGACGATGTCGCCCGGCGGCCGATAGCGCCCACTCGCCATCAGTGTTCGACGTTTCCCTCCGGTCGAAGCGGCGCGTCCACGCCTACGACGTCAGCTCAGCGCCGTCCGCCAGTACCCTGTAGGGGCTCCTTACCGGCGGAGCTCCTGTGACCTGGGTTGATGTGTGGGGCTCGAAGCGGCGAGGATGGTGGGCCGTGTCGCCTCGACTGCCCTATCTGGTCTTCACTCGCGTTCTCGCGTGGCTCGCGCTGCTCACCGGTCGCGGGCTGCGCTGAACGCCGAGATCCTCGTTTTGCGACACGAGGTGGCGGTGCTGCGCGGAGCGAACCCGATGCCGAGGCTCGACTGACCGGGCACTCGAACCCGACGGAGATCGGCGAGTTCGAGTGCCCGGTCGCTATCGCACGCGGCCGGCGGGAGCACCGTCGCAGGGATGAATCAGGCCTCGGCGATCTCGCGGGTCCGGGACTCGCGCGAAGATACTCGACCAGGGCGCTCGGGTGCGGACAAGCTCGCTCATGGGACACGCTGCGCACGCGGGTACGGCTGCTCCAGGGTCCAGAGGTCTAGTCACCTGAAGGATCGTCAGCAGCCGTGCCCCTACGCGACTGCGGCCCGTCAAGCCCGAACGGCCAGGGATGGAACGGATACAGCGTCAGCTACCCAGCGACGACGCCGCCTTGCGAAAGCCGCCCGCCCGCCAGGCGGCGGTGGAAACTGGTGAGCTATACGAGCAGTCCGCCTTCCCAGGCCAGTTTCACTCCGTGCTTCCTCGCCTGCCCGACGGACTGGTCGGGCGACTGCTCATCGAGCGCGTCCCGGCCCGTCGGCACCTCCTCGACGATCGGCGGTTCAGAGCTCGCTGAGCGCGGTCAGGATGTCGGCGACCTCGGTGCGGGCGGTGTAGTCGGGTTGGATGTCGACGAAGCGCACGGTTCGGCCTTGGTCGAGGACCAGCACGGTGGGGCGGGGGAGGTGGACGGAGCCTTCGGCGTTGACCTTGGTCAGATCGAGGCCGAGTTCGCGCTGGGCGGCGAGGACGTCGTCGGCTTGGCGGAAGACGATGCCGAGGCCGCGGGCCACGCGGCTGCCGGGGTCCGACAGCACGGTGAAGGCCAACTCCGCCTTCTCGGCGGTGGAGAGCGATTCGTCGGGGGTCTGGGGGCTGATGGCCACGAGCCGGGCCCCGAAGACGTCGAGCTCGGGGAGCAGTTCCCGCTGGTACGTACGCAGCGCCAGGTTGCAGTAGGGGCACCAGCCTCCCCGGTAGAACACGATCACGGCGGGGCCCGCCTCGACGAGCTCAGCAAGGCTGACGTGGTTGCCGGCGGCGTCGTCGAGGGTGAACGGCTCCACCCGCTCTCCCGCCTTGACCGCTTCGACGGGTACTCCCAGCTCGAGCAGGTCTTCGACGCTGCGGTCGAACACCGCGAGCACCTCGCCGGGCAGTCGAGCGGCCGAGGCGGCCTTGATCTGGTCGGACTGTTCGCGGATGGTGGCAGACATCGGTTCTCCATGCGTGGGTGGATCAGCGGAACATTGAGTGGACTGTGCAGTCCAGTTCTACCCTGGCGGGCGGGCGGGTGGACTGTCAAGTCCAGTCGATGGGATGATCGAGCACATGGGAGTGCAGCCGAGAACCGAGCGGGGACGCCGGACCCGCGAGCGGATCGTGGCCGCCGCGACGCAGGTCGTCGCGGACAAGGGGGCGCTCGGGGCGAGCCTGGACGAGGTCGGCGAACGTGCCCTCGCCTCGCGCAGCCAGCTGTACCACTACTTCGACGACAAATCCGACCTGCTGCGCGCGGTGGCCGAGTCGACGAACGACGCGGTCCTCGGCGCCCAAGAAGATCTCTTCGCGGGGCTCGGTACCTGGACGGGGCTGGTGCGTTGGGCCGACGCCCTCGTGGCCGTCCAAGAGGAACGGGGTGGGGTGGGAGGTTGTCCGATCGCCAACCTCGTGTGTCAACTCGGCGAACGTGACGACGAGATCCGCGCAGCCCTGGCGGATGGCTTCGACCGCTGGGAGCACAGCATTCGGGCCGGCCTCGCTGCCATGGTCGCCTCCGGCGAGCTTCGAGCTGACTGCGACACAGAGTTACTCGCAGCCTCAACCCTTGCCAGTCTCCAAGGCGGGCTGGTCCTGTCTCAGGCCCGCCGCGAGCCCCTGCCGCTGCGCCGCGCCCTCGACGGCGCACTCGGACTCATCGCGTCCTGCCGCACGACGACGGCCTGACCCGAGGGCTGAGTGCAGCCGCCGCTCGTTGTAAGCGTTGATCGGGTTCTCGATGTCTCGGCGGGCGTTGGCTCGGTTGGGCCACGGGGTGACACCGATCTCCGCCTTGATGGTGGCGAAGAGTTACTCTGCCGCGGCGCTGTCGAGCCAGGATCCGGTCCGGCTGGTGCTTTGCCGGATCACCAGGCGCCGCAGCGCGTTGCGGTAGAGCTTCGAATGGTATTGCGATCACTGTCGGTATGCGTGATCGTGTTGCCCGCGACCAGCCCGGTTCAGTGTGCCATGCTGATCGACTCGACCGCGAGGTTCGCCCGCATGTGCGGCGCGATCGCATACCC